>JAIFKL010000010.1 GCA_020049595.1 Desulfobacteraceae bacterium | reverse complement strand
TCGTATCCAAAACCCCGTCAGCCGGTGCGGTGAATATCAGCAAAACAACAAACATAACGGTTCAGTTCAGCGACAATATTGACGCTTCAACGGTAACTGACGGCACCTTCCAAATTAACGGCTCTGTTTCAGGCGTACATACCGCAACTTTCAGCGGCGGCGGAACAGATACGATCACTGCCGATCCCTCCGACATTTTTGTTTCCGGCGAAACCGTAACCGTAACTCTGACTACAGACATAAAAAGCACCGGCGGGGCTGCCCTTTCCGCAGATCATACATGGCACTTCACGATTCCCCCTGTCGAGCCGTCATGCCTGAGCGCAACGCCGATTTCCCACGAGGCAATTGCTCTCAGTTGGACGGACAACAGCGACAATGAAGACGGCTTCATTGTCGAGCGCTCGGACGGAATCCACGGCTTGGAAGCGGTCGGCACACTCGGCGCAGATGTCACATCATTCACGGATACGGGGCTGCGTTATTCATGGCATTATTACTACCGTGTCGCCGCCTACAATGACTCTGGCAGTTTCGGATACAGCTCCGGCGCATCGGCATGGACATGGTTCTATCCTTACGAAGACTGCGACGGGGTTGCGTTGAACGGTGCCGTATGGTTCGCGGATGTGTATCTTCCGGAAAACTCGCCCCCCGGCACGGTGATCGGCACATTTACAACCATCAACCCCACCGGCACACAGCGTTACGAGTTCTATCCGCCGATTTACATACCGGGAATTGACAATGATCTGTTTGAAATTGTCGGAGATATGCTCATAACCGGAAAAAATTTCAGACCGGATTTCGAGACCCGGCAGCGTTACCGCATCAGCTTGAGAAGCATTGATATTAATGCGAATTATGCCTGGTGCCATGCGGAATTCGGCATCGTCATCACGGATGTTCCCGAATACAGCCCTCCGGCACGGTCGTTGCGGGCTTCGGTACGGATTGACTCGGAAACTGCGGACGGAACTGCCGCCCCCGGTGACACGCTTCGGTTATCGGCAGACATCGTGAATGAAGGAGACAGAGACGTGACAGACGCCGTGTTGACCGTTCCGCTGCCCTCCGGCACAGCTTATGCTGCTGACGCAAAACGCTCCGATCCGGAAGTAGTTTACAATGCCGTTCTGAATCAGATTGAATGGACAGGAGACATTCCCGCGGGACATACAGCGAAAATCGCTTTTGATCTGAGGGTTTGCGAAGATGTGAATACCGGCGATGTGATTGCCCCCGGTGGGTGGTCACTTGCCTGCGACACGGACGGCGACGGCGTGAATGACATGACCGTGAAGCCGGAAGACGCCGAAACCGTATCTTCGGGCGTGACAGTCGTTGTTCCGGAACCCGAATGTCTCACCGGCGATGTGAACGGCGGCGGAGACGTCACCCTCGCAGATGCAGTGATTGTGCTGCAAATTCTGATTGCAGGCGAATCCGATGCGCCTGCGCTCTGTGCGGATGCTGACGGCGATGGGAAAATCGGTTTTGCGGAACTGCTCGTCGTGTTGCGGAGGCTGGCGGAGTAAAGCAAGTGCGCCCCGATGCCGTTAAGTTAAGCAAGAGAGAGGTCAGAGGTTCGGGGTGAGAGGTCAGGGGAAGTTCCCCCTCCGGCCTCTGACCCCGAACCTCTGACCTCTCTCCCCCTGCCCCTCTCAAGGGGGGATGGATTTTCGGGAGTCCGCTCTTAACTTGATGACATTGATTACATGCTCACCCTACATAACTGCCAAAAACGACAGGAATAAAAAATCAGACACAAATCCTGTATAATCCTGCCAATCCTGTCAAAAAATAGCCACCTCTCCTTGACAAAGCTTATTTCTGCTTTAATTCTTATTTCAGAAAAACTTGGTCAGTCTGCAAAAAAATGAACTGCAAAAAACGCAGAGTTTTTCGCAAACAAGGCAAATAAAAAAACATTATCCTTTGCGCTCTTTGCGCTGCTTCTTTGCGAAACTTTGCGTTTAAATAAAAAAAGCGGTGAGGAGGTTTGAAATTTATTATGAGAATAAGACCCTTGAATGACAGAGTATTGGTTTTGAGAGTTGAACAGAAACAAAAAACAGCAGGCGGTATCATCATTCCCGATACGGCAAAAGAAAAACCCCAGGAAGGAAAAGTGGTGGCTACGGGTCCCGGGAAGATGGGAGACAACGGAAAACGCACGCCTTTGGACGTAAAAGAAGGAGATCGGATTCTTTTTTCAAAATACGCGGGAAGCGAAATCAAAATTGACGGCGTTGAACATATCTTCATGAGAGAATCGGATATACTCGCGGTGTTTGATTAAATGCCTACGCAGTTGAGACCTCACCCCAACCTCTCCCCCCGGCCCCCTCTCCGAAGGAGAGGGGGAGTAATTTCCCCCTCCTTTTTGGGGAGGGGGCAGGGGGAGAGGTTGGGGCGGGGTTTCTGCGGCAGCGAAAAAATTCAACTGCGTAACTCATAAGCTTATTGATTTTTAACAGGAGGAAAACAGTAAAAATATGTCTGCAAAAGTGATTGAATACGGTACGAAAGCCAGAGAACGCATGGCAAAAGGCGTCAATGCCCTTGCAAACGCCGTCAAAGTGACATTAGGACCCCGAGGCAGAAATGTTGTTCTGGAAAAAAGTTTCGGCTCACCCACCGTCACAAAAGACGGCGTAACTGTTGCAAAAGAAATCAAGCTGGAAGAAAAATTCGAGAACATGGGCGCGCAGATGGTCAAAGTGGTTGCCAGCAAAACCAGCGATGTGGCAGGCGACGGCACCACCACTGCCACCGTGCTGGCGCAGGCAATTTTCAACGAAGGGATGAAACTCGTGGCTGCGGGCGTCAATCCCATGTCCATCAAACGCGGCATTGACAAGGGCGTTGAAGCTGTTGTCGCAGAACTGAAGAAAATATCAAAACCCACCAAAGACAAAACCGAAATTGCTCAGGTCGGTATGATTTCCGCCAACAATGACGAAATGATCGGCAGACTGATTTCCCAGGCTATGGAAAAAGTCGGCAAAGAAGGCGTTATCACTGTGGAAGAAGCCAAATCCATGGAAACCACGCTGGAAATCGTAGAGGGTATGCAGTTTGACCGGGGATATATTTCGCCGCATTTTGCCACCAATGCCGAGAAAATGGAAACTTCTCTTGCTGATCCTTACATTCTGATTTATGAAAAAAAGATCAGCAGTCTGAAAGACCTTTTGCCGCTTCTTGAAGCCATTGCCAGAGCCGGAAAACCCCTGCTGATTATTGCCGAAGATATTGAAGGCGAAGCCCTTGCCGCGCTGATTATCAACAAGCTTCGCGGCACTCTGCCGGCGGCTGCGGTAAAAGCTCCCGGATTCGGGGACCGGCGCAAGGCAATGCTTGAAGATATTGCCATTCTGACCGGCGGACAGGTCATTTCCGAGGATTTGGGCATCGAACTGAAAAAAATCACGCTGAAAGACCTGGGCAGATGCAAAAATGTAAAAATTACCAAAGATAACACAACCATCGTGGACGGTGCCGGCGACAGGTCGGCAATAGACGGCAGGATGCGTCAGATTCGGGGGCAGATAGAAGACACGACTTCGGATTATGACAGAGAAAAACTTCAGGAACGGTTGGCAAAATTGGTCGGCGGCGTGGCAGTCATCAACATCGGCGCGGCAACTGAAACCGAGATGAAAGAGAAAAAGGCTCGCGTGGAAGACGCGCTGAACGCCACCAAAGCCGCGGTTGAGGAAGGCATTGTTCCGGGGGGCGGCGTTGCGCTGGTGCGCTGTATGAAAGCTTTGGACAATGTGAATGCGCCCGGAGATCAGAAAGCGGGTGTTGACATTGTGAAGCGGGCAATTCAGGAGCCGTTGCGCCAGATTGCCGAAAATGCTGGTTTTGAAGGTTCGGTAGTCCTGAACAATGTGCTTGAAGGCAGTGACGGTTTCGGTTTTAATGCCGCCACCTGCAAATATGAAAATCTCATGGAAGCCGGTGTGATTGATCCCACCAAAGTGGTGCGTTTTGCGATTCAGAATGCGGCGTCTGTCGCGGGTCTGATGCTGACTACCGAGGCAATGATTACGGATGCGCCGGAAAAGAAAAAGAAAACCGCGGGTATGACTGCCGACGGCATGGATGATGATATGTATTGATTAACGAAGGTTCGGGGTTCGGGGTCAGAGGTTTTCCCCCGTACCTCAAACCCCGAACCCCGATGGAGAAACGCCATGCCGACGTATGAATACGAACATCTTGATGAACCCTGTCTGCGGGGCAAAATATTTGAAGTAAAGCAGTCCATAAATGATCCGCCGCTGGCTGTTTGTCCCACATGCAAAGGTATGGTAAAGAAAATTTTGTCCCGGGTCAGCATCAGCAGACCCAAAAGCGACAGCGAACTGCGGGACCTGGGTTTTACAAAATTGGTGCGCCGGGATGACGGCGTTTATGAAAATGTAACGCAACGGGACGGCGAAAGCCGCTTTATGTTGCGGGGCAAAGCGGAAACAGTTCCCGATGTTAAAAAAATTATCAGGGATTGATTCACTTGCGCTCCGGAGTGCTGAAATGACCCCGCTTTTAATAAAACAGATATAAGATCGGTTCAGCATTTTGCTGAAATTTTGCTCCGCTCATTTCAGAAAAAAGGCGGACACGCTGCGCTTTGTCAGTGTAAAACGGGTTTCAAACCCGTTCTACAGTTCTACAGTAGGGCGGACAAAGCGCGCAGTGTCCGCCATGTCAGTGTAAAACGGCCCAGGTTAAAAACAGATAAACCCGTTCTACAGTTCTACAGTAGGGCGGACAAAGCGCAGCGTGTCCGCCATGTCAGTGTAAAACGGCCCTGGTTAAAAACAGATAAACCCGTTCTACAGTTCTACGGTAGGGCGGACAAAGCGCAGCGTGTCCGCCTTTTCATAACATAACTCCGGCTCGGCTTGCGGGAACTGTTATTGCCAAGATAGTAAAACGCCCAAGCTAAAAACCCGTTCTGCTCTCATTGAAAGATTTTGACAACCCTGTTTTTATTAAATATCAAAAAGTTATCAAATTGTTATCTCTTTTTCATGCTCTCATCACTGCGCCTGTTCCTGAATAAGATAATTCAGAATATGAATCGCTTCTTCCAAGCCGGCTTTGCTGTCGCCGCCGACGTCGGTGCGGGATGCTGTGTAATCCTGCCGAATTTTTTCCGATTCCATCCCTGCCGCAGCCTGCAAACCCAAAACCGCATCGGCAAGATCAACCTTGAGGTCTCCGTTGATATCGCCTTTGAGGGGAATCAGTTCTATGGTGCCGTCCCATTCGACAATTTCTGTCTCTTCTCTCTTTCCGCTGCTGTCCGCAGTTGTCTTGAAACCCGTGTCGGTCGTGAATACGGATTTTGTGAATACCTGATAGCCGGGAAGTCT
>JAIFKL010000327.1 GCA_020049595.1 Desulfobacteraceae bacterium | reverse complement strand
CCCACTTCTTTTGTGGTGAAAAAAGGCTCCGGACATCGCTTTTTTTCTTCCGAATTCATGCCGATACCGTTATCTGTCACCGAGAAAACAACAGCATTCCTGATTTTATCATAACGTATTTGCAGCACAATCTTTTTATGATAGCTGTCCGATTCTTTTTCTTTCCGTTTGTCAACAGCATAGCGTGCGTTGGAAAGGAGATTGACCGCAACCTGCTCGAATCGCTGAGAACTGATAAAGACTTTCGGCAGACTGTCTTCATAATGCGTTTCAAGCTCTATTTCATGGTTTCGGAACTGTTCTTTGAAAAACATCAGCGCCGTATCAGCAGGTTCCGAAAGGCAGATGTGTTCACAGTCGCTTCCGTCGCTTCTCGCATAGCCCCGCATGTGTTCGATAATATCCGCAGCCCGGTCAACCCCTGCCATCACAGCTTTCAGATCGCTTTCATACCGGGGCAGCAGACTGCCGTTTCTTTTTAAAGAAAGTTTCAGCCCTTCGGCATTCAGACGGATGATGGAAAGAGGCTGGTTAAGTTCGTGGGCAATGCCGCTTGCCATCTCTCCGAGCGAGGCTAAACGGCCCGCATGGGCAATCTGCGCCTGCTTTTCCAGTAACATCGCCTCCATTTTCACCCGGGCTGTAATGTCCTGCAATGTGCCGCTCAGTATGATAAGATGTCCGTCTTTATCCGCTTTGATTTTTCCGATGGTGTGTCCGAATCGGACTTCCCCGTCTTTTCGGATAAAACGGAAACGAAATTCATAAGAGGCTTTTTCTGCATAAATTTTCCGGATATTTTCCGTAACGAATGCCCTTTCTTCAGGATGCACATGCTCATAAAAAAAGGCTTGAGAGCAGGGAACTTCCTCCGGTTCATAGCCGAAAATCCGATAATATTCATCTGACCAGCAGCCTTCGTCTGTCAGCATATTTCTTTCATAGCTTCCGATATATGCGATCTGCTGGGCTTCATTGAGCCGGATTTCGCTTTTCTTCAGGGCTTCTTCGGTACGCCTGCGCTGTTCTATTTCATGTTTCAGCTGTTCATTGACAGCCACCAATTCGGCGGTCCGCCTTCTGACTTCCTGTTCCAGCCTGTCATTGGCTTTGCGGAGAAATTCCTGCGCGGAAAGACGTTCAGAGATATTCCGTGCAATCACCAGTACAATATTTTCGCCTCTGTAGCAGAAGCGGTGCGCGTTGGCTTCCGCGGGTATTTCCATGCCGCTTTTGGAAATAATGACCATTTCAAAGGTATGATAACCCTGACAGATCATTTTTTCCCTAAGCGACTCGGTGTCATATTTGAAATTCGGTGAACGGATGTCTGAAGGTGTCAGTTGAAGCAGTTCTTCTTTGGAATATTCCAGCCATCTGAGCGATTCCTCATTGGCATCTAAAAAATGTCCCGGGTTTCCGGTCTCAGGATTGATATAGTGCAGAAAGATGGCATCTTTTGAGACATTAAAAAGTGTCCGGTATTTTTCCTCGCTTTCTCTCAGCGTTTCCTGCGCCTGTTTCTGCGCCGCCATGTCACGGCTTATTCTGAGCCGCATTTCATTTATGGCCGCGGCAACGCTGTCCAATTCATCCGGTTCAAAAGATTCCGCTTTTGAAAGCTTCAATGTGATCTGATCTGTCCGGTTAAGGTCTAATTTTTTTGTATAGTCAGCGATTGAAATAAGATGGCGCGTCACTGTGGACTGAATAATGAACAGAATACATAAAGATGCGACAAAAGTTTTTACCGCATTGGAAATAAGAATGACCAGAAGACGCTCATGAAGCCGCTGATATACGCTTTCCATGCTGGCGGACACCTTCAGAATGCCGAAAGAATCTGAAGGGCTGTAACTGTTTTCATATATCAGCGGAAATTCTTCCTCAATATCGCTTTCAGCGTTGTTATCGCCTTGGGAAACCCAGACAAATCTTTTGCCGCCTGTTTCCGCTTCGACGATCTCCGCATATACGATTCCGTGAAGCTTCAGGATGCCCCCTAAAAGATTTAATGCTGTGGGCTTGTTTAATTTGAAGGCGTTGTCGGCAACAGGTTTTATATAACTTTCTCTTATAAACCTGAGACTTGCATATATTTCCGAGCGATAGCCGGTGTATTCCCTATACAACTGAAAGCCTGTTGTAAGCACAGTCAGAAAAGTGCTGCACAGGACAACGTAAAACAGGAGCCGGCGGGACAGTCGGTTGTGTCGGTATTGGATAAACAAGGAATTGTTTTTCATATAAATTTTCGCTTAAAGTTCAAATATCGGCGGAGCGAATGCCCTCATTACGAAGCGGATGCTTTACGATTTTTCAAATCGTTTTCATTCTCGTTACCATGCCCCTGTCATTACGAAGCGGATGCTTCGTAGAACGATTTTTCAAATCGTTTTTATTCTCGTTATCATGCCCCTGTCAGGGAAAGGTGCTGAACGAATTAAAAATTCGTTCTACATCCCTGCCTGTAAAATTTCAAATCGTTTTCTCATTACGAAGCGGATGCTTCGTAGAACGATTTTTCAAATCGTTTTCATTCTCGTTACCATGCCCCTGTCCGGGAACGGTGCTGAACGATGAACGAATTGAAAATTCGTTCTACGCTCCTGCCTCACAGCTTTTTAATTTTAATTTTACCATGAAGTATTCGCAATACAATCTTTTTCTGATACAGGGAGTTAATATTTTTTTATCCTTCAGCGATTTTAAAGTCTGATAAATAGATTCTTGACAAAAACATGCAACTTGGGGTATTTGAAATTAAAATTTTTATAAATGCTGCCGGCATAAAGACCGTATAAATTACGCAGGAAATAAAAAATTCACACAAAGACTTAAAATCGCAGGGAAACAGACAACTCCGATATTTCGGAACAGGAATGTTTTTCACACATATTTATAATCTTTACATGATTTGCATTTTTTTGAAAAAACCGCATCTGATTTAAAAGGAGTATCCGCAACATGAAAAAAACAGGACAGATTATCATCGGGATTTTTATGCTATGGCTTTCCGCATTTTCTTCCCCGCCGTTATCCGCAGAAACCGGACAGATCAAACTCAGCTATGCCAACTTTATGCAGCCGGGAACATTTCCCTGTGTCCAGATGGAACGATGGAAAACGGAAGTGGAAAAAGCCGCCTCGGGCAAAGTGGGCATTAAGACTTTTCCGAACAGCACTCTGCTCAGTGCCAAAGACATGATGGACGGCGTGATTGCAGGCAAAGCAGATATCGGTCTTATTTGTACGGCTTATGAACCGGAGCGTTTCATACTCCCGAATGCTGTCAGCCTGCCGCTCGGGATACCGGATGCCCGGACAGGCAGTTTGGTTCTCCTGGAAATTTATAAAAAATACAAACCCGAATCTTTAGCCCGCGTCAAAGTGCTGACCGTATTCACAAACGCGCCGGCAAATATCATGTCCAAAAAGCCTGTAAAAACCATAGAAGACGTAAAAGGAATGAATCTGAAGGCTTCGGGCGGCGGCGGCGACATTCTCAAGGCATGGGGCGCAAATTTGGTGGATATTCCCATGTCTGAAACCCCCGCGGCCATAGAAAAAGGACTTGCCGAAGGCTTATTTTCTTCTCTTGATGTGATGAAAGGCTTGAATTTTGCCGAACACTGCCGGTATGTAGCCATAACCGATACTGTTGTCTATCCTTTTGCCGTCATAATGAATTCGGAGCGTTGGAACGGGCTTCCTGAAGATGTCAAAAAGATTATGGAAAATCTGAGTGCTGACCATGCAATGTGGACAGGGAAATATGAAGATGATTATGTGAAAGAAGCGATTGCATGGTCAAAAGAAAAATATCAGGTGGAAGTGACGGAATTTGATGAACTTTACAGAGCTAAATTTAACTATCTGCTTTGGCCCCTGACCCAAAAGTGGATGGAAAAAGCAAAAGCCGAAGGGCTTCCGGCAGGAGATATTGTAATGGATATAAGGCGTTTTATCAAGCAGCACACGGGGCAGAAAAAATAGAAGGCTCATCCCGTTAGCAGGCGGCACCGGGTGAAATTTGCGGTGACGCCGCCCGCGGCAGACACCCCCCGGCCCCCCCCTCAAGGGGGGATTTTCATGCACCCGCAATCCCCCTTTGAAGGGGGCAGGGGGATGTTTTACAGAGGCAACACACAGGGGGTTGCCACTACGGTTGAAATCCTGAATTATGCCCTTCAACAGTATAAGTTAAATTTTTTTCAAAGGAGAATAAAGGAGGATAAATGAAAAAAAAATCAGACGGGTTTTTGTTCGGAATTTTTTTTGTATTCATTTTGTTCATGCCGCTATTCGGCGCAGCAGAGCCGATCCGGCTGAAGTATGCAAATTTTCTGCCGGCGGGGACCGGTCCCTGCACTCAGATGGAAAAATGGAAAGAGACTGTGGACCAGAAGACCGGCGGAAAGGTTGTCATTGAGACTTTCCCCCTGGGCACTCTGCCTGATGTCACGACAATCAATGTTTTTGATCAGGTGGCAGAAGGAAAAATAGACATCGGATGTTTTACGCCTGCGTATTTGCCGGATCGTTTCATCATCATAAACGCTGCCAGTTTGCCCATTAAGATTCCGAATGCACGGGTGGGCAGTCTTGTCCTGTGGGAGTTTTATAAAAAATATAAATCTGTTTCTTCTTTGGAAAACGTCAAAGTGCTGGGAATGTTTACGACGCCGACAGTCAATATCATGTCTGCCAAACCGGTAAGAACTATCCACGATATTGAAGGGCTGCCGCTGAGGTCCGCGGGCGGTCCCGCGCAGATACTCAAAGCATGGGGCGCGAATCTGGCGGAAATGCCGCTGACGGAGGCGCCCGAAGCTTTGGAAAAAGGGAAAATACAGGGCGTATTCACCTCGCTTGACTATATGAAAGATATGAATCTTGCCAAATATTGCCGCTATGTGACAATGACGGACAGCGTTGTTTTTCCCTTAGCGGTTGTGATGAACCTGAACCGCTGGAATTCTCTTCCGCCGGAAATACAGAAAATGATAGATGACATCAGTACGGATCACGCGGAATGGACCGGAAATTATGTTGAAAACCGTGTGAAAGAATCCCTTGAGTGGTCAAAAAAGACCTATCAGACTGAAATTATCGAACTGTCGGAAGCGCAAAGGGCAAAATTTGAATATCTGAGTACGCCTTTAATCAGCGAATGGGTAAAAAATGCAAAGGCAAAAGGCTTTCCGGCATCAGACATTGTAATGGACCTCAGAGAGTTTATAAAAAAATATTCAATGTAAATAATGCCTTGTCAACTTTTTTCTGAGTGAAGCGATTTCCGGTAGGAGTTACGCAGTTGAATTTTTTCGCTGTTTCAGAAATTCTGCCCCGGCAAACCTCACCCCCGGCCCCCTCTCCGAAGGGGAGGGGAGCAGTTCTCCCCCT
>JAIFKL010000068.1 GCA_020049595.1 Desulfobacteraceae bacterium | reverse complement strand
AATATCTGCTGCTGTATCAGGAAATGATAAGACGGTAGGGCGGGGTTACGACCCAATGCCATTAATCTCCCTCTCCCCGGAGGGGAGAGGGAATGAAAGGCACTTAACTTAACGGCATTGGGGATTAAGCCCCCGCCGTTTGGAGGATGTAATTATATGAAAGAAAATAAAATACTCTTTATCGCCTACCTGTATCCGCCGGTCGCCGGCGTCGGACTTCCGGGCGTTCAGCGCACAGTCAGATTTATACGCTATCTCAACCGGGCTGAGAAATATGTACTCACGTTAAGAACAGACTTATATCCTGAATATTTCTCGTTGGATAACAAACTCTCTCTGCCCATAAGCCGTGAGACAATTATCCGCACCGGATCGGCAGATATTTTCAAGGTTTTGTTGAAGGGAAAGAACTTTTTCCGCTCTTTGCTCAAAAGAGACAAAGTTTCCGATTTGCCGGATACTGAGTCAAAGCAAAATGACCTGCCCGAGGAAAAAAGCGATGTGGTTGAAAAAAGCCGTTTCACCCGCATCAAAGACATGATTTCCGATTTGCTGACCTTTCCCGATTACGCGTATTCATGGATTGTTCCCGCGGTTTACGAGGGAATCAAGGCTGTCCGAACTTATGAAATTGATGTGATTGTCGCCACCGGAATGCCCTGGTCCTCTTTGATGATTGCTTATTTTATCAAGCTGTTTACGGGGAAAAAATTAGTTGTTGATTTCAGGGACCCGTGGGTGGGAAATCCTTATCACGATGAGAAAAGCGTACTGGAAAAAGGCTTGAAGAAGACCTGCGAATCTCTCGTGGTTCATAAAGCCGATCTCATCATCGCCAACACCGATGCGCTGAAAGAACAGATGGATGCCCGTTATCCTGAGCTGAAAGCGCGCATCATGGTTCTGCCCAACGGCTATGACGCCGAAGATTTCAAGGATATTCCTGAAACCCGGCTCCCGCAGGAAAAATTTGTGATCTCTCATGCAGGTTTTCTCTATCTGAAACGTGATCCCGTTTCTGTTCTTAAAGCAATTGAAATCATAAAAGAAAAATATCCGGATTTTTCTTCGGTGATACAGTTTCATCATATCGGCAATATCAATCTGGATTATGATGTGGAAAAATATTGCCGGAAAAAAGGCATTCAGGAAAATGTCATTCTTGCCGGACAGATGGGACATAAAAAATGTCTCGGATATTTGGCGGCTTCGGATGTGCTTCTGATTATTCAGCCCGGAACTAAAAGTCAGATTCCTTCAAAACTGTATGAGTACATTTATTTGGACAAGCCGGTGCTGGCTGTCACTGAAAAAGACAGCGCGCTGGGACGCCTCCTTGCAGCATACCGGTTCGGAGAAGCATTTGAACCGGACGAACATGAAGAAATAGCGGCTTTTCTCTGCAACTTGGCGGAAAACAAAAGAAAAAAAGAAACAATCCGGCCGAGTTATTCTCATAAAGAAAAATTTGACGCCCGCCGCATCATTTCGGAGTTTGAAGAGCGGTTAAACAGGCTTTAAACCTCCATATTTTTTGTCTCTCGCAAAGGGCGCTAAGGACGCAAAGAAAAGCATTTTCAGAAAAAAATTCTTGGCGTATTTTGCGGCTTTGCGAGGAACTTTTTCAATATGAAAAACAGACTCCTGATCATTGAAGATGAGAACTCGATAGCAAAGCACATAAAGCGAGGGTTGAGCCATAATTATGACGCCGTTATTGTCAACTATCCGGAAAAAGCCCGGCAGTTGCTTTCCTCGGGCGATTTTCCTGTGGTAATTCTTGATCTCGGACTGCCGCCTTCTCCGAATCGTCCGGATGAGGGTTTCCGGCTGTTAGAAGAAATCTGCATCACTGCCTGAAAATCAACTGTATAAGGCCTTAAAAATGAAATTCCTGTTGAATTCATCTGGTATTCTGTTATATATGATTAATCTCAATATTGAATTTCCCGCTTTTTTAAAAGGTGGAATAAAAACACAGTAGCGATGCAATTTATAGTCTAAACAATATGTTATGAACATTACCCTTATCGAAGAACGAGACATTCATCAGTGGGAACATGATCTGGGAAAATTCCCAGCCCGCCCCTTTATCTCTGCGTTATGGCTGGAATCTTTCAGAAATTCCAAGCGGCACCCGGTTTATCTCCGATTTGTCTCAGGAGGAAAAACGCTGGGGCTGATTGCGGGTCTGAGCATTGAGCCGCCTTATCCGATTCTCAAAAAATTATACAGGATTATATATTTCTTCAACGGTCCCCTTGTCATTCCGCAAGATAACGGGACCGTCAACTGCTGCCTCGGACAACTGACGGCTTTTGCGAGAGACAAAGGCTATTCTCACCTGAATTTCGGCTCTTATGATTATCCTTACAGCCTGTCCCCGCAAAATCTGCCCTTTCATCAAAGAGTCAGACAGGAGTATATTGTTGATCTGCGGGGAGACATATCAGATGTTCGGAAAAAAATAAAAAAAACGATCAGAGAGAAAGTAAAAAAATCGGAGAAAAACGGGCTGACTTTTCATCAAAGCGATTCTCCGAAATTCATAGAAAATCTGCTCTCGCTTCTGGAAAGCACAAAATCTGTCAGGGTTTCAAAAGGCTACGGAGATTACTCATATTACTACATGCCTTATTTTGACAGGCATTTGCTCGAAAAACTGTTGGAGAACAGGATTGCTCATATCTCATATATCCGGAAAGCCGATGAGATTCTGTGTGCGGAACTGATGGCAGTGTATCGGAACCGGGCATATTCTCTGTTGGTGGGTACAAGCCCCGAAGGCTATGAACTGGGCGCGAATGCCTTCCTCTGGTTTAAAGACATTGAACAACTGAAACACTCAGGATTTGAGTCGTTCAATCTGGGCGGAATAGCCGAAGATTCTGCGCCTTCGGGGCTGATTTTCTTCAAAACAGCATTCGGAGCGGAAAAACATCTCTGTTCGGGCGGGTTCACGCCGCATTTGCAGGGACGATTTTTCAATCTGCTCACTGATCTTTATAAAAAAACATCCGAAACCGAAATTATGAAAACTTTTGCTGATTGGATTTCGGGGAAGTAGTTGAGGCTACTTTCTCGTTCCCACGCTCCGCGTGGGAACGCCCCTCCCTCCGGAGTGCGTCATCTTATAAAAACGGGGAGCGAAGCGAAATTTTAGCAACTGCTTTTTAAAGCGAGTTTTAAACTCGCTATACTATGCTAGAATTTCATTTCAGCACTCCGGACGCGAGAGTTTACTCACTCCTTACTTAATTCCTCCGGCTTTGAAGAAAGTATAACAGAATGTGCCGTCCGCTCTTTCTGCGATGCGGTACAAATCCCTGATGCCCCTGTTCCACGATGTCTCATCTGTCAAGCCTGTTTCCATTGCCCGCTCTTTCACGCCTTCCACCATCGGAATGATGGTTTTTCCCACAAAGCTGTCCATGAGCGCAGGCTTTGACCGGTCAATATAAATCATTCTCGGCGAAACACGAATATTCCGAAATCCCGCCTGCTTGAGCAAAGGAAATGCCTGCCTGCCGATCAGCGAATTGCCCCCGAGACCTTTCTGAACATCTACGAGACAATGCCACACATGCAGCGCCGCCGTGGTTTCCGGGTGAAAATAACAGGAGCCGTGATCTCCTTCGATCAGCGTCACGGTTCCGCCGGGCTTCAGCACATTGTAAAGCGACTGCAACGCTTTTTCCGGCTCTGCAAGATGTTCCAGCACATAGCAGATAAAAACATGGTCAAAACATTCCCGCTCAAATGGCAGATTAAAAATATCCGCAAGACGGAATTTGACATTCGGAAATCCTTTTTCGACGATTAAACGCCGCGCCTTGTCTATCGAATTTTCGGAAATGTCTATGGCGGTGATGCTGGCTTGCGGGCTTTTCGCAGCCAGCGTGACGGTCTGTGCGCCCACGCCGCATCCGGCTTCCAGAACGCTCGCTCCTGCCGGAAATACCGTGTCGTAATGAATAAATTTCTGCACCGAACCTGCCTGATCGTAGAGCCGCCGGGTTTCCCGTTCCGAATATCCGTGTACATAATCTTCTTTCATTTTTATGCCTCCGTATTCTCTCATCATTTCATCTGACCGTTCAGGAAATAAAAAGTTCTCGCAAAGGACGCAGAGGGCGCAAAGGAAAGAAGAAAAGAAGAAATACAGCCTCTGCCGGTCAGTTTCCTGCGGCTTTGCGAGAAATTTAAAAATCTTTCGCAAAGACGCTGTAGGGGTAAGCCTCCGTGCTTACCCTGCTCTGAACCTGCAAAAAAGGGGCAACCACAGGGGGTTGCCCCTACGAAATATTCGGGATACAAATCTTTGCGCCCTTTGCGGCTTTGCGAGAAATTTAAAAATCTCTCGCAGAGACGCTAAAAAGTCTCTTGCAAAGACCGCAAAAAAATAAAGGCTTATTTTGCTTTTCTTTGCGATCTTTGCGCCCTTTGCGAGAAACTTTTATTGCGGCTTTTATATCGCTTTAAAGCTCATCGGTCTTGTATAAAATTGCTGTATTGACCCGGCGTAATCCCCAAAATGCGTTTAAACTGCCTTGTCAGATGACTTTGATCAACAAATCCGGTTTCATAAGCCGCGGGCGCAATTGCCCAGCCAGCCGCTATCAGCGATCTTGCCCGTCTCACCCTCGCCTGATTGAGATACGCGTGGGGCGTCAGCCCGGTTTCCCTGCGAAACACACGGATAAAATGAAAATGACTCAGGCACGCGGCATTCGCCAGTTGTGCAAGAGAGACATTTTCACTGCAATACGCCTCGATGTACTCCTTTGCCCGTCTGACCGCCGCATGTTCCCTGCCGACAGAACACAGCGCCGGCGGGGCATCCGCATGGCGCAGAATCAGCGTAGCCAGCATGTTCAAAAACCGGGATTCCAGTTCCAGCCGAGATGTCTCATTCCCCTCCATCGCCGCATGAAGACCGTGAATCATTCGGGCAAGGCGGTCATCGTGAATCACTCCCGACTGAAAAAAAGGAAGAGACTTGGGGCGTCCCGCAATTTCGGCAGCCGCCTGCTCAAGCAGCGCGGCGTCAAGATAGAACATGCGGTAGGTCCAGCCGCTTTCCGCCGCGGCGTGACCGGTATGGGCTTCATCGGGATTTGCCAGATTGATGGCACCGGGCGAAGCGATGAGACTTTCCCCGCGATAGTCAAAGCCCAGCGCGCCGCTTTCAATCACGCCTACGGCAAAGCCCTCGTGCGTATGCCGGGCAAAAGTGTGCGTCACATAAGCGGCGTGCATCAGTTCCAGACCGCCGAAATTCGGGAGCCGCCATAATTTTGTCTGTTCCCGGACAGGAATGGATTTCATATTTTCTGCATCCATGTTTTGAATTTGAAATTCGATAATTTTCTATGAAGTTATACACTTCATCTCGTTCCCACGCTCTGCGTGGGAATGCAGC
>JAIFKL010000316.1 GCA_020049595.1 Desulfobacteraceae bacterium | reverse complement strand
TTTATGCAATCGCCCCCAATGGTACGCTGAAATGGAAATATCAGACCGGGGATTATATTTCTTCATCTCCGGCAATCGGGGCTGACGGAACGGTTTATGTGGGAAGCAATGACAGAAATCTGTATGCCCTTAATCCTGACGGCTCATTGAAATGGAAATTTCAGACACAGAGTTATGTTTCTTCTTCCCCGGCAGTGGGAACTGACGGAACGGTTTATGTGGGAAGTGATGATAAATATCTTTATGCGGTCAATGCCGACGGTACGCTCAAATGGAAATACAAAACAGGTGACAGAATATATTCGTCTCCGGCTGTCGGTGCGGACGGTACGGTTTATATCGGAAGCTACGACACCTATCTGTATGCGCTCGATGCAGACGGCGCGCTGAAATGGAAATACCGGACCGGCAACAGGATATATTCTTCTCCTGCTGTCGGTTCTGACGGAACGGTTTATGTGGGAAGCGACGATAAAAAACTGTATGCGGTCAATTCCGACGGTACGCTCAGACAGAAATATCAGACCGGCAGTTATGTCTCATCCTCTCCGGCTATCGGGGCTGACGGCACGGTTTACGTGGGAAGCGATGACAAGAAACTCTACGCTCTCGGGGATTCCGGAGGCTGTGAAAGCGCAACGCCGGACATCATCACTCCATGCGGAGGCTATGTCTTTTCCGCAGACGGAAAGGCTTATGTTATTTTTCCGATGGGAGCGGCATCGCAGCCTCTGCACATTTCAATTGTAAAATTGGAAGCGGATAACACCCCGTCTGCCGATGAGGATGCAAAACGTATCGGAAACGCATATAATTTTACCGCAACAGATGCGGATGGCAAAGCCGTAAGAACTTTTGACGAAGCGGTTGAAGTAGGGATAAAATACATCTCCGATGAACTCGGAATCGCGGATGAGTCGGAACTGAAAATCAGTTACCATGACGAGACTTCGGCGCAATGGACGGAAATAGCCTCAGAAGTTGATACGCAGGTTTATACGGTCAGCGCCATGAGCGATCATTTTACGCCTTTTGCCGTATTCGCACCTGTTTTCAACTCTGCGCCGGTGATTACATCAGCCCCGCAGATTCTGGCATATCTCAATGACGGAGACTATGTCTATGATGTCGAGGCGGAAGATGCCGAAGGTGATGTGCTGACATTCACGCTTTCCGAGAAACCGGAGGGCATGAGCATTGACTCGGAATCCGGCATGATTACATGGGCACCCCGGACCGGTGATTATACCGTAACCGTCAATGTTTCAGACGGTAAAGCTGTTTCCGAACAGACCTTTACCATCACGGTGGACCCGGATATCCTGTCGCCCTTCAAAGCCGGTGAATTCACGGTGGGAACAAGCGGAATCGTCACAGTTGACTGGCTCTATGACGGCGGCGGCTATCTGAGCGATCTGGGCTTTTTCAGCACAAAAGGCATGGAAAAATACAGATCGCAGCCGCTTGAGTTCATCAGAGAAGCAACCCGAAGATGTCTCTCGCACACGCAGGCTGAAAAAGACTGCGACAGTGAATGCGTGACAAGCTGCGGCGGGCAGTGTACCGAAGAATGTGCGGAAAGCAGCGACAAAAACTGTAGGGAAAAATGTATGCAGGGATGCGTCGGAACTTGTGAAAATCAATGTGTGGCGGAGCGTACCGAGGGCTATGTGGTCATATCTGATCCTTTTGAGGGTGCGAGATACAGCGGCTCTCTCGGAGAACCGCATAACTGGAATGTGGGAGAATACAAAGGCGTAAAAAGTTTTAAAATGAAACCCGGAGACAAATTTGCAGCAATGCTCATTCCCAACGGCGGAATGTGGTATCTGTGGAAGGAGTTGGAAACAGACGCTTCAATCACAGAGCCGTCAGACCTCCATGCGTATAAACGCCCGCTGTTTTCGCTCATCGCCATGAATCCGGAGTACGGAATGCAGACGGGTCAGGCGGTCAATATCGGGGGGCTGGAAAACGCCATTGTCTTTGAAGATGTGGATGTCGAAACCGGTATCCATGATGATTGGAGAGATTATAATGATCTGATTATTCAGGTCGGCGGGGCAAGCATAGACCTGCCCGCGCTGGATGATGTGATCGGAAAGCGGAACGCAAAGCGGGATGACAACGGCTGGTTCGACTGGCGGGAATCAACAGAATTAGGCAGGCTTATCATGGAACATATCGAAACGCCGCCTTTGGCGTCTGAGGCATTGCGGGTTTCTGTGAGCCTTGATTCTGTTTCGGATCATCTGACTGTGTGCGATGCTCAGAAGCGCTCCTGCGGCAAAGAAGGCTGTTACATTCCCGGAGCGGAATTCAAATTGGATGAGACCGCCGGCGTTCAGACGGTTTTTCTCCCTGAAATTCCTGATCCGGGGGAACAGTCTTATCGGATCACGGTTCGTAGCACAGACACTGATCTTCATCACCTGAATGTAACAGGTCATCAAGGCGGGAGCGAGATTCAGTCAGAGACAAAAGAAATTCAGTCGGTTGAAGATCAGATTCTGATGTCTGAAATAACTGCGACGGTATCCGCAGGAACGCTGACATTGAATGTTTCGGAACCGGAACCCTGCAATCTGGTCTATGATTTTGACGGTGACAGCGACATTGATGACGATGACGTGATGAAAGTCTTTCTGAGGTGGGGCGAATGCACGGGCGATCCGGATTACAGTCTGCCTTATGACTTGGACAAGGACGGCTGCATCGGAATCCTTGATGTGATGATGATCGGAAACAGTCAGTTTACTCCTTAATCAGAGATACACGGTTTTCATTGAGAATAGCAGCCGGATTTTTTTTAAGAATCCGGCTGCTTTCTTCCCAAAAAATATTTTCGTGAATCACGATAAGCAGACCTTTTCTTCAGAAATGTTCTTATCCCACTGTCCCGCTACAATCCGCTCTATACAAAACTGTACACAGTTGACAATTTACAGATTTTCAGATAATATTTTTCAGAAACTAAGTTTTTTAAAAAAACTTAGTTTCTTATATTCAATTTGATCGGGTAGCAGAACACACGGTATTGCAGGCAGGATCGCTGCACTTACAGCATGAGTAATGTATGTATTTTCAGCAGGCATCAGGCACTCGGAATTTCCGCATCGGAAAAATGAACCGCAAAGGGCGCAAAGTCTTTTTTTTAAAATTTTAAATATGCTTACACATCGGACAAGCTATCGGGTCATATACGGCGACACAGATAAAATGGGCGTCGCGTATCATGCAAACTATCTGCGCTGGTTTGAAATCGGACGGGCAGAAACATTCCGTTTTCTGGGGCTTACTTATAAGGCAATAGAAGAACAGGGCTTTTTTCTGCCCGTATCCGAAGTTCATTGCAAATACATCGCATCCGCACATTACGACGATCTGCTGACCATTGAGACTTCGGCAGATGCAACAGTGAGAGCCGTAATAAAATTTGACTACCGGATACTCAGGGAAGCAGACGAAAAACTGCTTGTCGAAGGCTATACAAAGCACGCCTGCCTTGACCGAAACGGGAAAGTTGTCCGTCCGCCCAAGTTTTTAAAGGATATGTTTAACCGTGAATGAACACAATTTTTTTCCCACGAAGGGACACGAATTTTTTCACGAATAACAGCTCTGCTTTCCACCGTCATAATTTGCGCTTTCCGAATTTTCTGTAAAACGCCGAAGCTTGAAACAGACGCAAACCGTTTTTCTGATAAAACGGCTTGCGTCTGTTTCAGCCCGGGGCGTTCTACAGAAGCGCAGATTATGCCGGTGGGCAGTATCGACAAAGAAATAATATGCCATCTATTGCAAAACGACTGAACAACTTTACGGAATCGGTGATTCGTGAAATGACACGAGTCGCCAACAAATACGATGCCATCAATCTTTCCCAGGGCTTTCCGGATTTTGATCCGCCCACGGAATTGATCGCTGCCGCCAAACTCGCATTGGACCGGGGTTTTCATCAATATGCGGTCACATGGGGAGCGCCGAATCTCCGAAACGCCCTGATACAGAAACAGCGTTACTGGATGGGGCTGGATTTGGACCCGGACACGAATATTGTTGTGACCTGCGGCAGCACGGAAGCCATGATGACCGCCATGATGACAGCGTGCAATCCCGGCGATAAAGTGATTGTTTTTTCACCATTTTATGAAAATTACGGCGCGGACACCATTCTCACCGGCGCGGAACCGATTTATGTGCCGCTCTGTCCGCCGGATTTCAATTTTGATCCTGACGAACTCCGCAACGCGTTCAAGCAGGGCGTGAAAGCTTTGGTGCTGTGCAATCCATCCAATCCCACTGGAAAGGTTTTCACGCGGGAGGAGTTGCAGTATATTGCCGATCTTGCACAGGAATTTGACGCATTCGTGCTTACGGACGAAGTGTATGAACACATTGTCTATGCCCCGCATAAGCACACATACATTGCCAGCCTGCCGGGGATGTTCGAGCGCACGCTGTCATGCAGTTCGCTTTCCAAAACTTATGCGATTACAGGCTGGCGGCTGGGCTATGTGATTGCTTCCGCGGAAGTGATTGCCGGCGCGAAAAAAGTTCACGATTTTCTGACCGTGGGCGCGGCTGCCCCGCTTCAGGAAGCAGCAGTGACCGCGCTGAATTTTCCTTTGAGTTATTACGAAGAGTTACAGGCGAGATATGCCCGGATGCGGAATTGTTTTCTGGCTTATTTGGATCAGGCGGGTTTGCGCTATACGATGCCTCAGGGCGCATATTATGTGCTGGTGGATATTTCCGATTTCGGTGCGGAAAGTGATACGGCATTCTGTCGCTGGCTTGCCAAAGAAATCGGCGTGGCAGCAGTGCCGGGGTCAAGTTTCTTTAAAGAACCGGTCAGGCATCTGATTCGTTTTCATTTTGCCAAACGGGAGGAAACGCTTGTCGCCGCAGGAGAGCGGCTGCTGAAACTGAAACACAGAAGCTGAAACACGAAAACGCGAAAGCAGAGGCACGCCGGCGGCGCGGACCTGCTTTTTCTTGCGGTCTTTGCGGCTTTGCGAGAAATTTTTGTCTCTCGCAAAGGCGCTGATACCAATTCGCTTTCAAAGATCGGTCTTTTCAGATCGTAAAGCGCCCCCGGCTGAAAACAGATTCAAACCGCTGAAACCGCCTGAAAATCGCCCCCGGCTTAAAACAGATACGGAAAACACAGTTTTTGACAGCGAATTGGTATTATACCAATTCGCTGTCAAAAACTGTGTTTTCCGTAAAACCGCTTTTCAAGCGGTTTAAGCGATTTGAAAAATCGCTTTACGAGCTGGAAAGACTTAGCTTTGAAAGCGAATTGGTATAAGAGCGCAAAGGAAGGCTTTTTTTATAAAAAATTCCGTTTTTTTTGCGGTCTTTGCGACTTTGCGAGAAATTTTTATCTCTTCAGACAGACTTTTGCCCTTGACTCCGCATATTAAAAATTTTTAATCCTG
>JAIFKL010000336.1 GCA_020049595.1 Desulfobacteraceae bacterium | reverse complement strand
GATATTGAGCTGATTTTCATAGAACTGCCCAAATTCACAAAGAAAGCAGATGAACTTGAGACAATAAGCGACAGGTGGATTTATTTCATCAGAAACGCCGGAAGTCTCGGATATGTTCCGGAATCGCTGGCTGAAACGCCGATTGACAAAGCTTTTCAGATTGCAAACACGGCAGGACTGAGCGAAGAGGAACTGGAGATTCAGCATAAACGCAGGGATTTTATCTGGCTTCAGAAAGGTTCGCTTGAGAAAGCCAGAAAAGACGGACTGAAACAAGGGAAAGCGGAGGGAATAGCACAGGGCAAAATCGAAGGCAAAATCGAAGGCAAAATCGAAGGCAAAATCGAAGTTGTAAAAAACCTGAAAAAGGAGAATATGGATATTGAGCTGATAGCCAAAGTAACCGGACTGAGCGAGGAAGAGATTCGGAACATCACACCTCACCCCCCGGCCCCCTCTCCAAAGGAGAGGGGGAGTAATTTCCCCTCCCCTTCGGGGAGGGGCAGGGGGTGAGGTGGGCGGGGTTCCGGCTGCGTAACTCTACTGTGTTTGAAAGCGAATCGGTATAAGTCTTTCAAAAAAATCGGTTTCCGAATCACCGCTTCCGAACCGCCGCCGATTTTTCAAAACGAAATGCGGTAAAATTAATGAACGACAGAGGAATTACAATGAGCAAACATTTTGTGCCGACCAGACGGTTTCTGCCAAAAGGACTTGAAATTATTCATGAAGACACGGATATCCTTGTGGTGGACAAACCGTCAGGTCTTCTGACAATGGGTACAGATACAGAAAAATCACGGACAGTCTTTTTTGCCCTGACAGATTATGTGCGAAAAGGCTGCGCCAAATCCAAAAAACACATTTTCATTGTTCACCGCTTGGACAGGGATACCTCCGGGCTGCTTATTTTTGCCAAGAGCTATGAGGCAAAATTACGTTTGAAAAGTCAATGGAAAGATACAAAGAAAAAGTATCTCGCGGTTGTTCACGGCAGGTATGAGAACCGCGCAGGGACGATTACCACATATCTGGCAGAAAAGCAGGGTTACGGCATGTATTCCACATCTGATCCTGAAAAAGGAAAATCGGCTTCCACTGCTTATAAAGTGATACGGGAGACAAAGAATTTCTCTTTGCTGGAAATTGATCTGCTGACAGGCAGGAAGCATCAGATCAGGGTACATCTGGCTGACAGCGGTCATCCGGTTGCAGGTGACAGGAGATATGGAAAAAAGGACGAAACAGCCCGACGGCTGGCACTTCATGCCTTGTCCATCGCCTTCAGACATCCCTTCAGCGGCGACAATCTCTTTTTTGAAACAAAAATGCCGGAATACTTCAACAGCTTAATCGGCAGACCGGAGCAGACAAACGCGGGGAAACCGTTCAAGAGGTCGCTCCCGTCAAAGTCTGATACGAATTCGCTTCCCGGAGTGCTGAAATGAGCCGCAAGGCGACCGAGTTTTATAAAATGGGGTAGCACCTGCTGAACCAATCTTATAAAATGGGTCATTTCAGCACTCCGGATAGCGAATCGGCATGAGGTTGGCGATGGCAATGAAAAATAAGCGGCTGACTGAAAAAAGAGACGTCATCATTATCGGCGCGGGCGCATCAGGGCTGATGTGTGCGATTGAAGCGGGCAGGCGCCGGCGTAACGTGCTTGTCACGGATCATGCAAAACATCCGGGGCAGAAACTTCTGATGACCGGCGGGGGACGCTGCAATTTTACGAATTGCCATATCAATGCGGACAACTATATTTCCTGCAATCCGCATTTCTGCAAATCCGCCCTCAGCCGCTACACGCAATGGGATTTTCTGAAATCGGTGCAGAAGCATCATATCTCATTCAGCGAAAGAGAGCAGGGTCAGCTCTTCTGTAACGGCAGTTCAAGAGACATTCTCAACATGCTGTTATCCGAATGTGAAGATGCGGGCGTCTCGTTTCAGACGGATTCAAAAATTGAAAAAATTGAAGCAGATGGCGGGCATGGTTTTAAAGTCTGCACAAATCAGGGCAGTTTTTTCTGCGAGTCATTGGTCGTTGCTACCGGCGGGTTGTCAGTACCGGCAACAGGCGCAAGCCCCCTGGGCTATGAAATTGCCCGGCAGTTTCATATCAGCATCATGCCCCTGCGCCCGGGTCTGGTTCCTTTCACGCTTCAGCCTGAGGATAAGGAAAAGCTGTCCGCCTTATCCGGTATTTCTGTTGAGGCGGTCGTCAGTAACGGACGGCAAAGTTTCCGAGGCAGCATCTTATTTACGCATCGGGGTCTGAGCGGACCGGCTGTCCTGCAAATGTCGTCATACTGGCAGCCCGGCCAGGAGATTACAATCAATCTGCTGCCGGATACGGATATGATCAGTGAACTGAAGATACAGAAGCAGCATCCTCAGCGCAAGCTGAAATCCGTACTGGCGGAATATCTGCCCAAACGTCTTGCGGAGGCAACGGTCATGCCTGATCTTGCAGAAAGCCCTTTACAGACAATTTCTTGCCGCCGCTTCAAAGAAATTTCGGACCGGCTCCGGCAATGGAGAATCAAGCCGGGCGGAACCGAGGGATACCGGACTGCCGAGGTGACCGTGGGGGGTGTGGACTGTGATGCGGTTTCATCAAAGACGATGGAAGCCGTTCAGGTTCCGGGGCTGTTTTTCATCGGAGAAGTGCTTGACGTGACGGGCTGGTTGGGCGGTTATAATCTCCAGTGGGCATGGTCATCAGGCTGGTGCGCGGGACAGTATGCTTAATATTGAGAATTGAGAATTGAGAATTGAGCCCATCTTATTAAAAACGATTTCTCAATTCTCACTTCTCACTTAAAAAAGGAGGTATTATGAAAAAGGTATGTGTGAAATGGGTGTGTCTGTTTATCGTGCTGGGATATGCCGCCGGCGGATATGCCGCAGAAGCGCTTGAGCCTGTCACCGTCCAACTGAACTGGATACAGAATGTCCAGTTTGCCGGCATTCTGCTTGCCAAAGAAAAAGGCTGGTACAAAGATGCCGGAATTGATCTGACGGTCACAGAACGGCAAAAGGGAGTTGCTGTGGTTGACGAAGTTGTTTCGGGAAAAGCTCAGATCGGCATTATCGCAAGCGCCGATATTATAAAATCCCGAACACAGGGAGCGGGCATCAAAGCCTTTGCAGTTCAGCTTCAGAAAGGTCCGCTCTGTCTGATAAGCATGAAAAACAAGGGCATAGATACGCCTGACAAATTCAGAGGAAAGAAAATCGGCACCAGAACAGAAGCAGGTGATCTCATGTTAAAAATTGTGCTGGCAAATCAGGGACTGAAATTTGAAGACATTACTCATGTCCGCATCGGATGGGATAATCAGGCGCTGATTGACGGTACTGCGGATGTGATACAGGGCTATATGAATGATGAACCCAATGCTTTGAAAAAACAGGGATATGATGTTGTCTATATCCCCGCTTTCAATTACGGATACGATTTTTACGGCGATGTTTACTTTACCACAGAGGAAATGATTGCGAAGCATTCCAAGCTGATTCAGAATTTTCTTGATGTCACTTTCAGGGGCTGGAATGAAGCCTTTAAAAATCCGGAGGATTCCGCACAGCTTGTTGTGGAAAAATACTGCCCCAAAGTAGCAGTTGATCAGCAGACAGATTCTCTGAAAGTGTTCAGACATCTGTCAACGCTGGGAGAAGGAAAAAAATATTTCGGGTGGATGGACGAGACTTTCTGGCAGAAAGGAATTGACATTCTGTATAATTTCAAGCAGATTGACAAAAAAATTCCGGCAAGCGATGTCTTTACAATGGATTTTCTGAATGCCGTTCATTTCGGGAAAAAGCAGTAAGTATCGTCATTTCGAGCGAAGCTCTGTCATTTTTATTAAATATCATTTTTATTAAATAAAATAGAGCGATGCTAAAATTTCGCTACGCTCATTTCAGCACTCCGGAGTGCTGAAATGAAGGATGCTGAAATGAGCGATGCTGAAATTTTATTTCAGCACTCCGGAGTGCGTCATTTTATTAAAACCGGAAAGGATGCTGAAATGAAATTTTAGCATCCGAAAAAGGAGGTTTGCTATGCTGCGACGGATTGTTATGAATAAAAAAACCGCAATCCGATGTCTGACAGGGATAATGATATTGGCGGGCATTGCCGTAATTGCGGATGCAGAAATGCTCAGAATTGCCGGTTACAATAAAGCGCCGTATATGATGGAAGATGTTCTTCTGCCCGGATTTTGCGCCGAGGTCTTTCAGGAAGCCGCTCGGAGAGCAGGGTATGAGGTTGACTACAATCTCCTGCCCAATAAGCGTCTGATACAGGAATTCAGAGATAACCGGATTGACGGCGAACCGTGCTGTTCTGCACTCTGGCGGAAAGAAGATGAAGCGATCTCTGTCTATTCGGTTCCCTATTATCAGACTGAAAATGTTGTATTCGTAAGAAAGGAAAGCGGAATCGTCGGTGAAAACAGTCACAGTAAAACGGGTTTATCTATTTTTAGCCGGGCCGTTCTACAGGATTTTAAAGGCAAAACACTGGGGGGCGGATTGGGTTATATCTATACTGACGGCTTTCAGGAGGAATTTGAAAAGGGCAATATCAAAAGAGAGGATACCCGCAGTGCAGAACTGAATATCCTGAAACTTGAAAAAAAACGCTTGGACGGGATCATCACAGATCGGGTAGAAGGATGGTATCTGATCAGAAAACTGGGGATGAACCCCGCTGATTTTGATATTGCATACAGTTTTCAGTCCAAATCCTTACTGTGTGTCCGCCTTCATAAAAGCAAAGCCTCCGCTATCCCCAAATTGAATGAATCTCTGAAGAAAATGAATGAAGACGGCACAATGGGTTCAATTATGGAGAAATACGGCTTGAATCACTGAGAATTGAGAATTGAGAATTGAGAATTGAGAAATATTTCTCAATTCTCACTTCTCACTTAAAAAAGGAGGTATTATGAAAAAGCAATGCGTGAAATGTCTTGTGTGTCTGTTTATCGTGCTGGGCTTTGCGGGTGCCGGATATGCCGCAGAAGCACTTCAGCCTTTGACAATCCAATTGGCGTGGATTACAAATGTCGAATTTGCAGGTATTCTGCTGGCAAAAGAAAAAGGGTGGTATGAAGAAGCAGGGATTGATCTGACGATCAAAGGCTGGGAAGAAGGCATATCGCCGATTGAAGATGTTGTCGCGGGAAAAGCCCAGTTTGCGGTTGCCGATGCCGCCGAATTAATCCGCCTCAGAGTCAGGGGCATCGCTGTGAAGGCAATTGCAGTTCAGTTCCAGAAATCTCCCTATTGTCTGCTGAGTAAAAAAGATCAGGGAATAGACAGTCCTGAAAAACTGAAAGGCAAAAAAGTCGGAATCAATAATCCTGAATCAGACGTTATGATCAAAATCATGCTGCAAAGTCAGGGACTCAAATATGAAGATATTATTCCCGTCAAAGTCGGCTGGGA
>JAIFKL010000045.1 GCA_020049595.1 Desulfobacteraceae bacterium | reverse complement strand
GGTGTTTTTTCGCCACGAATTGCACGAATTTTCACGAATTAAAATTCGTGTGTGTTAATTCGTGCAATTCGTGCAATTCGTGGCAAAAAAAGAGATTTTGTTTTATGATAAACGGAAAATGTATTATCCGGTCTCACGCCGGTCTGACAAGTTTTTCTCTGAAAGGTTTTCCGCTGCGGCACGGATTCTTTGCGCGCAGCGGCGGGAAAAGTGTTGCGCCCTACACTTCCCTGAACACGGCATACATTACGAAAGACCCGGACGCGTCTTCAAATCGGGAGCTGCTGTTTCACACGCTCGGCATTGACCGTCAGGCGGTTCGCATTCTGAATCCCTGTCACGGAGACCGAATGTTTTTTGAGGAAGCGTCAGAGCCGCAGCGACTCACAACAGAGGTTCTGATTCAGACCGACGCTGCTTTCACGCGCAGACCTGACACGCATTTTTTAATCAGCACCGCAGACTGCATTCCTGCTGTTTTCACAGATGACGCCCTGTCTTTCGCGGGCATGGTGCATCTTGGCTGGCGCAATCTTGTCACGGATTTTACCGAAAAGGTGATCCGCGCCTTGCAGGAAAATTACGGCGTATCGCCCGCATCGCTCAGAATCGGCGTCGGTCCCCTGATTTATCCTTGCTGCTATGTGTTCAAAGAGCCTGTTCAGAAAGAGGATCCTTTCTGGCAGCCTTTTCTCAGAGACTGCGGGGACGGAAATTACGGCATTGATCTGGCATCCGCATTCAGGGCGCAACTGATGTGCTGCGGCGTTTTGAATGAAAAGATTGCGGAATCGGGCATCTGCACAGCCTGCGAGAATAAGGTCTTTTTTTCCTGTTACAAAGAGGGCTATATTTCGGGAAGATTTCCCACGCTGCTGAGCTTTCAGGGTATTTAAAACAGCCTCGTCAGAGGCGAAATATTTGTAGCAGGCATTTTTATGTCCCGTAGGGACTGTCTGAGAATAGCCCGGCCCAAAGCTGAAATAGATATTGCCGGGAGGAGGGATTCATAGCATTTTGTTAAGTCCCGTAGGGACGGCTGATTTTTCCTCATTCCTAACAATCCGAGCGATAAATCGCCAGGCTGAAAGCTCAAGCACGCTGAAGCGTGCTGTCTGACGGAATAAACAGCCTGCTTCAGCAGGCTTTAGCTTTCAGCCCTGAAATTTATTTCGGGGCAGAGGTGAAACGATTTGAAAAATCGTTCTACCGTGGGTGAAACGATTTTAAAAATCGTTCTACCGTAAAACGAGTTTGCAACTCGTTTTTTTGTGCAGTCGGCAATGAATTTCCGGTCTGTTTTCAGGCGTCCCTGCTGGACTGACTCATTCTTTTCAAACATTTTTTAGGAGGAATCATGATTAAAAAAATTGTTGTTATGGCTATGGCTTTGATGATGTCTGTCTGTTTTAGCGGCGGCGCAATGGCTGCGGATAAATTCCGTATCGCCTGGTCCCACTACACCGGCTGGGAACCGTGGGAATTTGCCCGGCACAGCGGAATTTTGGACAAATGGGCAAAGGCAAACGGCATCGAGATTCAGTTGGATTTGATCAACGACTATATCGAAAGCATCAACCTTTACACTGCGGGAACCTATCAGGGCTGCGTGATGACCAACATGGACGCGCTGACCATTCCGGCTGTGGGCGGCGTTGATTCCACCGCGCTGATTATCGGCGATTTTTCCAACGGCAATGACGGCATTGTGATGAAAAACGGCGCAAAAGTTGCCGATCTCAAAGGCAGAGAAGTCAAACTTGTCGAACTGTCGGTTTCCCATTATCTGCTTGCCCGTGCGCTGGAAAAAAACAATCTGACCGAGCGTGATCTGAAAATCATCAACACCTCGGATGCGGATATTGCCGCGCTTTTTGCATCAGACCCCAACGGCGCGGTGGTCACATGGAATCCGCCGCTGATGCAGTGCCGCAATGTCAAAGGTGCGAATCTGGTTTTCGATTCCTCTCAGATTCCCGGAGAAATCATTGATCTGATGGTTGTCCGCACAAATACGCCGGATACGCTGAAAAAAGCCCTTACCGGCGCATGGTATGAAACCATGTCGCTGATGTCTGATAAAAGCAAAACATCGAAAGAAGCCATTGACTATATGGCAAAATTTGCAGGCGGCACCGAGGCGGAATTTCGGGCGCAACTGCGCACGACTTCGATGTTTTATAAAGCTGCGGAAGCGGTTGAGTTCGCAAAAAGCGAAAAACTTAAAGAGACAATGGAATATGTCCGCAGTTTCTGCTTCAATCACGGTCTTTACGGCGATGCGTCTTCAAAGGATTTTGTGGGGATTCAGTTTCCCGACGGCAAAATAATGGGTGACAAATCCAATGTCAAACTGCGATTTGACGCGAGCTTCATGCAATAATGTAGGGTGGGCAAGCTTGACTTCGGCGTGAGTTTCGACAGGCTCAACTGCCGCTCAGTCGAACGCTGCCCACCTTTCAAGATCACTTTCGCCGGAATGGTGGGCAAAGCCCCAATGCCATTAAGTTAAGGGCGGATGCGCCGGCCGAGGCTGAAAACAGATGTTCCCTCTCCCCTCCGGGGAGAGGGTCAGGGTGAGGGGAGACCGAACAGCCGCCGCGCCCCTCTCCCCGGAGGGGAGAGGGAGTTTCTTAACTTAACGGCATTGGGGCAAAGCCCACCCTACGAGTCGTGATTTAACTAAGGACAACTTATGGAGATAAAAGAAAAATGGCAGTCTTTTGAAGATAAATGGATGAGTATGATGATTCATCCGAGAACTTTTTTCACTGAATTGGATAAATATGAAGCTTGGGAAGAAGTCATTATCTTCAATGCGGTCTGCGGTCTGCTTGCCGGTCTGATGAAGACTGTTCTCACTTTCGGCAAAGCGTGGATTACACTGCTGATTTACCCGCCTCTGCTCATCGCTGTTTCAGGCATCAGCGGCGTAATTCTTTTTCTTTCTTTCAAGATGTGCGGCGGAGAAGGCGAGTTTGAACAGACTGTAAAAATAGCTGGTTATACTCAGGCGGTCGGTATTTTTTCTTTCGGCATTCCTGTTATCGGACCTTTATTGTGCTTCTATCAGCTTGTGCTGCTGATCGTCATGGGAGAAGTGGCGCACGGCTTGGATGCCCGCCGGTCTTTTTACGCTATAGTTATCCCCCTGATTTTATGTCTCTGCCTGATGACGCTCATTACCACGATTACCGGCTTGAGCTTTTTCGGCGGCATCCTGTCTCACAAAGGACAACTTTAAACAGGATTTACAGGATTTGCAGGATTGCATCTTTCCCAAATAAACTTATAACCAATTATAAATCTTATAAATCCTGCAAATCCTGCAAATCCTGCAAATCCTGCAAATCCTGTAAATCCTGTAAAGTTTCTACTCGGAAAAATATTCTGCCTCATAAGTTTTCACCACCGTATTTTTATCCTGCCAGCAGTCTTTTCCCATCCCGCCTTTTTGGCAAAGATGCTCCAAAAACAATTGTTTATCCGGGAGTTGCTCCCACACTTGCGGCAGAAAAGTGGAAGACCGCCATCCCTGAGACAAAATCAGGCCGTGAACCCCCGGTTTTAATTTGTTTTTCAGGTCTTCGCCGTCTTTCCGCTCAAGAATTACAGGCACGGTCAGCACGCTGATTTCAATGTCAATAAGGGGCAGTTCCTCTGCTGTCACTCCGGGAAAACGGGGGTCCCGGAATGCCGAATTTAAGGCATTGTCCTCCACGCCGCTGATCAGCGGTTTTATCGGCTCGATAGTGCCGATGCAGCCTCTCAGCGCGCCTTTTTTGTGCAGCGTGACAAAACAGCCCCGCTTTTCAGCTACGGCAGGAGAAATTTCTTTGGGTCTTTCGATGACCGAGCCTTTTACAAGTTCTGCGGTGATAACAGAGCGGGCAAGCCTGAGCAATGCTTTTTTGTCTTTGTCTGTGAGTTCTGACATTTCTTTTTCTCCCATTTAAAGTGTTTGCGGCTATATAATCCTGTTTATCGGTTTGTCTGTCTGTTTCAAAAGTTTTTCTATTTGTCCGCCTGCGCTTGCAAAACCTACTGTAATGCTGTCTGATAACTCTGTCATCATTTTATTTCTTCTTGCTGCTCTTTGTCGGCTTGCCTGTTTTATGTTTTTGTCATAAGGCGTGATGATTAATAACCTGCCTTCCTCCAACGGTTTTTGCAGTTCAGGTTCGATTTTTTCTTTCAGGCCTCTTGCAAGGGCAATGATAATGGGCTGCTGTCCTTTGAGCAGATAATGAAGCACATCTTTTTCGATTTGGCTGTGAAATCCGCTGATAACGCAATTGCCGGATTCCCGCTGTTCTATTGCCCAGTCGTAGCATTTCAGCACTGCCGATGCAGGCACTTTTTGGCTGCATAAAAAAGCGGTCTTGTGCAGTTTCAAAAGTTCGGTATTTCCTTGTGTTGCGGCTATCATTATTCTATGTGGATGGTCTTTTTTCATTCCGGTAAAGAAAAAATTTCACAGAATGTTTTACTATCTGCAATAAAACATGGAACTTCTGACAATTTTTCAAGAAAATGACGGTTTTCAGATACAAAAATCTGAATATGTTCCTGTTCACAGAAAGCGGCAATTTTTGCATCTCCTGTTTTAAGTCCGAATTGCCGGTATTTATCAACAAGATTGTTATCAAGCGGTTTATAAACGATTTCAAATTCGGTTAATGAACTGACTTGTCTGTAAAACTTACGGATTTCATCAACAGTAAAATTCTGCCGAATTTCTTTTTCAATCTGAGCAGGTATTTTCACATTGAAAAGGAAAAGGTTCTTTAAAATTGCAACTGAAAACAGGTCAATGTTACTTACGCAGACCGAAAATAAAGATATTTGTGTCAAGACTGATCTTATGCAGTTTATTCATACAGTTTTTCACGCTGATGCCGCAATTCGGCAAGAATTTCATCCTTTGTCATATTATTGTACGGATTATTTTTGGCACATTCATCAATAAAATTCCGCATGTTTCTTTTGAACATTTGAGAATCAAAGGCAAACTGAGGAATCAGTCTGACTGAAAACTGTGTTCCTTTTTCAAATGAAAAATCTTCCGGATTTATCCTGAACTTTCCGTCCGCATCAATTTCAGCAGTTGTTTCATAGATAACAGGCATATATATTTCTCCTTTTGTTAAAATGTCGGAAACGGTGATTGAGCGCAGCCGAAATCTGCCTTCGGCTCCGCTCAGGCAGCGGGACGGTGATTGAGCGTAGCCGAAATCACCGCTTTCAAGTTCCTTGCCCATGCGGTATTTAATATCATAATTGATAATGAAATTCAGGATTGCCCAGAGATGACATTTCCCTTGATTTTGCGGAAATCAACAGCGAATTCTCTTCCTTTTTCAATTATTTCCTCCACAGACATATTTTCAGACAGCTTTTCACGCCATTTTGTATAATCAAAACGATCACGGTTGATTAATGCAATAAATTTTTCTGCATCAATAATATCCATATTGGCAAA
>JAIFKL010000392.1 GCA_020049595.1 Desulfobacteraceae bacterium | reverse complement strand
CGGTGATTACCTCCGCATCTGATACTTTCCGCTGAGAATCTCCGTGATGTCCGACAGTTATAAGTATATCATCAGTAAGAGTATAAACTGATATGATTTTTTCATTCATGATTTTTTTCCTTCTGTTAATGTATTAATGATAAAAATCATATCACATAAATCAATAGGTAGCAACTTGGGTTAAGTACAGTTTAAATAATCCTTCTCAATAAAGATTAAAACCTGTAATACCAGTGTTTGAAAGAAAGCAAAACTGAAAAAAATCGAAAATCCGACCTTACAGCCCCCTGTTCCCTGTTTGATAATACTTAGATTTTATCCGTATTAAATAGGGGATTATACAGGCTTGCATTTTTTTATTTTTAAGCATATTTTAACATAAAAAATAAGGGGGACAGAAAATCTGCTTTCTGCGACCCGGTTACAGTCAGAAATTTTAATTTTTCAATATTAAGAGGAGGAATCAGAGAGGAGATGGAAAAAAAAGGAACTGAAATGTTTGAGTTTTACAAAAACATTTTGACACCCTGGACCGATATGTTCGGCGCATGGGCGAAACAAAAAGAAGGAGGTTTGCCTTTTGCATCTGTGGAGAAAATGACGAAAGCAGGTTCCCAAAGCATCATTTTATATGCGGAACTGTACGGCGAATGCCTTAAAAGCGCAAATGATGTTGTGGGAAAAAGTTTTGAACAAAGCAGGAAATTTCTCGGAGGAGAGAAAACAGACATTGCTCAGTTCATTGAAACCTTGAAGGAAGCCTGCGGCAACATCTGCGAAAAGATGAAGCTGTCTTTGGAAAATACCCCTTTTGAGGGGATAGATTTCATGGAAAAAGCCGTGAAAAAATCCCTGACTTCCTTTGAGAAAGAGCAGGAAAAGCTGAAAAACTTTATGCAGGAGTTTGTTGATTTTGAAAGTAAAATGATAAATATTTTCAAAGCGTCAAACGGAAACGCTGCTTATGTATTTTCGCATGTTCTGCAAGGGAAGATAATGCTGTCCGACGATCATTATGACCGCATGATAAAGGCATATAAAGAAATGCTTGAACATTCGGCGGAAGTTTTTCGTCCGATGGTTGCGTTGCAACCCGAATCCAAAGACACAGTGAATGAACTCATTGTGTGGGTAAAGAAAAACATCGAACTTTCGATCTGCTTGCTGGAGATAAACTTTAAACCGTATCGGGAGGCGAGTAAAATAAGCATGGAATTTTACAACTTGATAGAAGAGGCGTTTAAAGAAGGTGATTCGCTGGACGAGTTGTATAACAGATGGCTCGAAGTCGGCGAAAAAGCAAGAAACAGGTTCATCAGTGATGCCCACTCTTACGAAATGGTCTCCGAGTTTTTTGAGAAGAACACGGAGTTTATAAAATCTGCAAAGGAATTGTACCAACATGCCGCATCCCATCTTCCCTACACGGCAAACGGTTATGGGAAGCCTGCGCCGGAGTTCGTACCTCCCCAAAATTCCCAAGCCGCTTAACAGGGCAATTCCTTTCCGGCTTCCTTTTGTATATCCGGAGAATCCGGAAAGTGCGCGCAGATGCGCGGCTTTAACTGTCGGACAGCGTGGAAAAACCCATGTAAGAGTGAGAGTGGCAGTGACAAACCTGCTGTCAGAAGATGGCAGGTTTGTTATACTTTTTTAACCCTGAAAAATGAAGATATACCCATTAAGGCTTGATTTCAGCTTTTTTTGTTCGGAGAACCCTCATTTTCAAAGCAGAAGCATATTTCAAAAAAAACTGATTCTGACCCTTAACGAGTATAAGAAAGGAGGTCTCTATGGCTCGCTACTTTACGCGCAGAGTTCATTCCCGGAAATATTATGAAGCCCCTATCATGTATGCAACCTACCGCATGAGAGATTGTCGTGATGCAACCATGTATAATTACAGCTGGGGCGGCATGTACTTTGAATCGGATCATGAACTTCGTCCGGGCTGGCCGGTTTACATCAAAATGATAAATTTTATGCCCGAATCCTACACGCCCGGAGCGTACAAAGCCTATATTGCAGAAGTCGTATGGACTAAAAAAATTGCTGAAATGCCTGTTTACGGTGCCGGCGTCAAGTATATGGCAAAAGGCTCCATTATGACCGACTGCCGGAATATCTCGACATCAGACTGTGCAGCCTGCGATCTGTGCGGAGATAAAGTCAGTCTTGCAGAAATACATGAGACTGACGATTCCCTGCATCTGTGTCTGAACTGCTTTAAACAGTTGGGTCTGCTGGTCGGCGGAAAACTCAAAGACAGCATTGTGAAATTTGCTGTCGGAAACGTGGTCTGAACTTGAAATATCTTGTGTTTGCAGGGCATAAAAATCCTGAAACTCTGCATGGGGAATTCTGAATAAACTTTCCGAAAAAAAATAACTTGAAATGAGTGACTTGAAAATGCTATCCATGAAGGAAACACAAAAGAAACAAAGACAGGGAGTTTGAAATTTTAAGCTCCCTGCACACCTTTAAGCTTCATCACAAACATCGTCATATCATCAAACTGCGGCATACCGGTCTGAAAGGCCTGAACATCGGCAACAAGTTTTTCACATATTTCCTGTGCGGACATCTCTGCATAGCGGTTAAGATATTCCGCGAGGCGTTTTTCTCCGAACTCCTCCTCCTCCATGCTTATGGCTTCGGTCATTCCGTCTGTATAAAGCACAATCATATCCCCCCGGGATAAATAAATCTCCGCCATCTCCATTTCCATCCCGTCCATCATCCCCGCAACCATTGTTTTTATATTCGGCAGCATTCGGAACTCTCCGTCTCCGTATTGCGAGGATTTCAGATAGGGCATGTTATGCCCTGCTGTGGAATACTGCAAGTGACCGGTTTTAATGTTTATCACTCCGTAAAACAGGGTGATGAACATATTGCTTCCCTGATCCAGCGCGACTAAGCGGTCATTAAATTCGGTTAATACCGGACCCGGCTGATGTTCCTGAGCGGTGAGCATCCGAAACAGGGTCCGGCTGACAGCCATAAACAGCGCGGCAGGCACGCCTTTTCCTGAAACATCTCCCACCACCATGCCGTAACGATCATCATCAATCTGAAAGAAATCAAAGTAATCGCCGCCCACTTCACGAGCCGGTTCGCATTTTCCCCACACATCAATTTCCGCCAATTTCGGGAAATCTTTGGGAAGAAAACTCTGCTGGATATTCCATGCCAATTTCAGTTCGCTTTCTGCCCGCTCTTTTGCTTTGGTGGTTTCAGTCAGTTCGTGAATGTAGCGGTCAAGATCGCTTATCATTTTGTTGAATGCCAGCGAAAGTTCCCCGATTTCATCTTTCTTTTTTCCGGTTTCAATCTGAACGGAAAGGTCTCCTTCAGCAATTTTCCTTGCGGCAAGAATCAGACGGTGTAAGGGTCTGGTCAATGATACGGACACGACAACTGCCATAAACACGGCAAAAGAAAAACCGATAATCATCCACATCAGCAGTTTCTGTTCCATTTCCCGGACAGCAAGATATGCTTTCTTTTCATCCTGTTCGACAATTACGGCAATATTCGGTTCCGCAGGAAAAGAGTATGCGCCGAGCATTTTCTCGCCCGAGGGGCGGGTATAAAGCGCCGCAGAATTGCTGGGAATCCGTTTTTTGGCGGCTTTGACTAATTCGTAATCGCTCAGGTCCGGGCATTTCGGATCAAAAATTTTGTGTCCGTCATGAGCAATCAGGCTGATAAAACCCCGCTGAGTAAAGGGATGCTCTTCAATATGCTTTTTCAGAGGTTCAAGATTGATGCGGGCAGAAAGGGTTGCGGAAATATTGCCTACTTTCAGCGGAAGAATCGCTGTCATCAGCCATGCGTCTGCTTCCGGGAGATATTCGGGATCGCCCGGGAAAATATCTTTTTCGCTATGTCCCTGTCGGGATGCGGCCTGAAGCGCTTTGATCTCATCGGGTTCCAATTTCAGGATTTCCGAAGGGTCTGCATCAGGCTTATCAGAATCAGACAGTTTTTCTGTCATTTTATCTAAAAAAGCATCCTGTGTGACAAGAAGGGGATAATTTCCCTCCACAGAAACCTGAATGGCTGCCAGTTCCGCGATATTCTTCATTCCTTCGGTCAGCAGTTGAAGCTTTTCATTGGGACCCAGCGATTCGTTTTCCAGCGTTTTCTGAACCAGCCGGAGCGGCGACAGAATATATCTGTAAAAATCTTCTATCTCCTGACGCACATCATCTGCTGCATTCATCAGCTCGGTATTGGCAGAATCTTTCAGTTCGTCTCTTGTCTTCTGAATCATGCTCCACCCTGAAATACTCACAGGGATCAGGGCAAGAAACACAGAAAAAATAATCAGTTTTGCTCGCAGGCTCATTACAGTAAATCCGCTTTTTGTCTCTCGCAAAGCCGCAGAGATCGCAAAGAAAAAAACAGAATCATTATGAGTTGACAACTTTTGAAAAAGTTCCCGACTCTTTCAAACAGGCGCGCTGCATCATTTGCAGTCTTTGCGAGAGCCTCTTTATCTTATTATTTTCTTTTCAGCATCCGCAAAATTTTTATGCCGTTTTCATCGTTGAGATATTCTACTTCATCCATCAGTTTCCGGACAAAATAAACGCCCAAGCCGCCGATAGGGCGGTCTTCCAAGCTGGCCTTCACATCAGGGTCCCGCGTCGCGTTCGGATCAAAAGGTTCGCCGGATTCATGAATCTGGATTTCAATCTCGTGTTTCCGCCACTGAATCATAAGTCGGAAGATTCGGCTCGGATCCTTTTTGAGTCCGTGAATAATGGTATTTGTACATGCTTCATCAACCGCTAATTGAATATCGCTGATTTCAGCATGATCGAACCCGGCTTTGCCTCCCACATCTCCGGCAATTTCGCCGATTTTTGCCAACATCCCTGTGTCTGCCGGAAATTCAAAGGATAAACGCTGTCGCATAATACCCCCTTCGGAATTGAGAATTGAGAAATGAAAAATGATTTCTCACTTCTCATTTCTCATTTCTCAATTTTAAAGCTTCGGAGCGCAGTTTCCATATCGTCAAATATCTTCAGCACGTTTTTCAAACCTGAAATTTCAAAGACTCTCTTCACACTGATCTGAAGATTTGAGATGAGTAAATCTCCCTTAAATTTGTGACGAAGTTCTTTGGTAAACACAAGAATGACGCGAAGCCCCGCGCTGGCGATAAACGGAACATTCTCCATATTCAGGACAAAACAATATTTGCCTTCTTCAATTTTTTCCCGAATAAACTTTTCAACGCTGGCGCAGGTGTTGGCATCAAATCTGCCTTCTAAATAAATCCGTGAAATATTATCCTTCATTTCTTCTGTGATGTTCATCGCGAGTATCCTTTCTTAATTTTTTAATGATCCGGAGTGTTAAAATGCCTGATTTTATAAGATCGGTTCAGCACAGTAAAACGGGTTTGAAACCCGTTCTACAGCAAATTTCAGCACAGTAAAACGGGTTTGAAACCCGTTCTACAGTAAAACG
>JAIFKL010000190.1 GCA_020049595.1 Desulfobacteraceae bacterium | reverse complement strand
ACGAAAAATACGAAGCACACGAAATCCTTGAAAATACGCTTTCATATCTTCGTGATTTTCATAATTTTCGTGTGCTTCGCGGTAAAAAAATGCCCCCCTGCAAAAAAACTAAAACCCGAAGCCCGCCACGGTCACATCATCCTGTCTTTCATGTTCTCCCCGATGTTCCTCAAATGCCTGAATCAGAATACTTTTCTGTTTTTCAAACGGGGCATTGTTTATCTCTTTCAGCAGTTTTGTCAGACGGCCTGTTCCGAATCTGCGTTTCTCTTTTCCGCCGATCTGGTCTGCAAATCCGTCGGTTGCCATATAGAAACACATTCCTTTTTCAATGTCAATTTTGTGATTCGTAAAATTGAAATCCAAATCCGAGCGTTTGTAGCCGAGATTTTCTTTATCGCCTTTTATCGTGCAAATCTCACCTTCACGGGTATAATACAGTGCAATTCTTGCGCCTGCAAATACAAGCGTATTTTCTGCGGGTTTTACAAAACAGATGCCCGCGTCAAGTCCGTCATCCGATTCAGCCTGTTCCGTGTCCTGTTTGAGCAGGTTTTTAACAATAAAATTAAGTTGTTTAAGAATATGTGCCGGGTCATGGCATCCGTCATCACGGATAATTCTGGATAATCCTGATGAGGCAATCATGGTCATAAACGCGCCCGGGACGCCGTGTCCGGTGCAGTCGGCAACCGCAATCACCATTCCGTCTTTGAAAAAATCCGAAAAAACAATATCTCCGCCGACAATATCCCGGGGCATCCATATCGTGAAACTGTGAGGAAGATGAGCTTTTACTACATCTTTGCTTGTAAGAAGAGAACGCTGTATGATTTTGGCATAATTAATACTGTCTGTTATTTTTTTATTTGCGGCTTCGGCAATCTCCCGAGCGATTTCGGCTTTTTCTTTTTCCCTGCGGACCGTGATGTCCTGAACATTGCCTTCTATAAATTCTATCTTCCCGTGTTTATCCCTCACCGCGCGCATATTTAAAGAAACCCATATTTTTTTTCCGTCTTTCCGATATTGCTGAACCTGAAAATCTGTTATCATATCCTCCTGTTCAAGACGGAGGAGAAGTTCTGCGCGCTGTTCGGGATTTACATAAATCTGATGTTGAATATCTGTGACAGTCTGAATCAGTTCTTCGGGCGATTCATATCCGAAAATTCGGGCAAAGGCAGGATTTGCTGTAAGAAAAAAGCCTTCAGGGCTGCTCCGATAAATCCCTTCCATGGCATTTTCAAAAATACTCCGGTATTTCTGCTCGGATTCTTTCAGTTTTTTATTCTGAAATTCAAGCTGTCTTGCCTGATAATAACTTTTTACGGCTTCGCTGACGGTCAGAACAAGGTCTTCCTGTTCCCAGGGCTTTGAGATATAGCGATACAGGTTTGCATGATTTACCGCATTGCTGATTCCTTCAAGATTTGCCTGACCGGTGAGCATGATTTTGCGGGTTTCGGGAGATATGCCGTGAATATGCTTTAACACATCATCCCCTTTGATATCCGGCATAATATAATCTGAGATAATCAGAGGAATTTCATGGTGGTCCTCAAGCAGTTCTTCAAATAAATCCAGCGCGTCTTTTCCGCCTTCGGCGGTTTCAACGGAATAATCGTTTCTGAAAGCCCGTTTCAACTGTTCTTTAAGGCTGTTTAAAACTATTTTTTCATCGTCCACGCATAAGATAACCGGCTTGCTCATTTTCCCTCCAGTCCCGATTCTATGGCATCAAACAGCTCTTCTTCTTTCCAGGGTTTATAAAGACAGCGGTAAAGATTTGCCTTCTCTTTCGCATTCAGGACAGCGTTTCCATCTGCCTGCCCTGTCAGCATGACCTTCACTATTTGAGGAAATTTCTGATGAATCTGAATTAAAAACTCATCTCCTTTGATGCCGGGCATAAGCCAGTCTGAAACAATGACAAGAACTTCTGTTTCTTCTTCGAGCAATTCGTTTATAATCTCAAATGCCTCGTCCGCGCTTTCGGCAAACTCATAAACATATTTGTTTGCGAACCGCTTTTTAAGCTGCATTTTAAGACTGTCTAAAATAATTTTTTCATCATCAACACATAAAATCACTTTTCTGGGCATGGTGTTATTAACCCCTTTATTCTTTTCCGGTACGCAGGATCACGCTGTGATATTCCGAATTTCCTGTATTGTCAAGCCTGTCAGATCGGCTATCACCTGAATATCAATATTTCTGTTTTTCATGATTCGTGCAACTTCAGCTTTGCCTTCAGCTTTGCCTTCAGCTTTGCCTTCAGCTTTGCCTTCAGCTTTGCCTTCAGCTTTGCCTTCGGCTTTGCCTTCAGCTTTGCCTTCAGCTTTGCCCTGTCTCCATCCGTCTTTTTTGGCTTTCTCAAGCGAACCTTTCTGGAGCCATATAAAATCTCTGCGTTTGTGCTGAATCTCCAGTTCCTCTTCGCTCAGTCCAGCCGTGTTCGCAATCTGAAAAGCCCTGTCAATCGGCGTTTCATCCAATGCTTCCGGCACATATTCAAGACTTCCCGCATTTTTTATGAAATAAATCCATTTGTCGGTTACTGTTTTCAGCTGATCTTCAGTCTTTGCGAATTTCGGCAGTTCTATGAAAATCAGTTCGATATCGTCGCTGTATTTTATCAGCGTCTCTTTTTCAAGCAGGCGGAAATATGTGATAACCGGCTTGATATCTTCGAACATCACAAAATCTGTCACGGTCAGGGCGATAATCGGCTCAAGCCCTGCAAAGACTTCCGCCTTGTGCAACTGCATGGAATATGCTTTCGCGGCGTTGTACAGCACCCGCTTTTCAAATCCCTCCACATTCAGCACCTGCATCTCGATAATCACACGGCGGTTGTCAGACAGTGAAGCCTTAACGTCAACATAAGTGTCTTTCATTCCCTTTATCAGCGGAATCTGATACGGGTCGGCAATTGTCAGGTCTTCGATTTTAGCGCCGCCCTCGAAATCAATGACAGCATTGAGAAAACTTATCAGAATCTCCTTTGATTCTTCGGACCCGAAAACTTTTTTGAACGCATAATCTGTTCTTACATCTAAAAAACGCATATATTCCTCCTTCAGTACAGTGCGTTGACAACACGCTTGCAAAATTACAGACTCATCGGAATAAACACACACAATACCGTCTTTCCCGGTCTGCTTTCAATTTCTATTTTTCCATTGTGTTTGTCAATAATTTTTTTCACAATATGCAAGCCGAGACCGCTGCCTTCGCCTGCCGCTTTTGTAGTGAAAAACGGCTCGAAAATCCTCTGTTTTATTTCATCGGGAATCCCTTTTCCGCTGTCTGTGAATCTGACAGCCGCATCGCTGTCTTTCTGAGAAATCTCAATTTCCAGAGTTCCTTTGCCGTCCATCGCCTGAACCGCATTGTGGATGATATTTGTCCAGACCTGATTCAGTTCGTCCGGATAGCAGGGAATAAGAGGAAGTTTTTCAAAGCTGCGGATAACTTCGATTCCCTGTTTCAACTGATTGTGATAAAGCGTCAGAACCGTTTCAATGCCTTCGGTCAGGTCGGAGTTTGTTTTTTCTCCGCTGTGATCGAAACGTGCATAGCTTTTAAGCGCAAACACCACTTTGGAAGCCCTGTCCGCCGCTGTTGCGATATTCCGGCTGCCTCTTCTCAGACCTGAAAGATTGTAGGCTGTTTTAAGAATAAAAGCAGATTCTGTGTGTCTGAAAAGGGGCAGAAACAGTTCAATATTATCATAAACTCCCATATCTGTCAAAGTGTCCGCAAAAGAACCGGCATCATCAATATCATACCCTTCCAGTATTCCGGTCAGAGTGCGTTTCATTTTCCTCTCCTCTTTTGCGGAAAAAATATTTCTGCTCTGCAATGCCCGTTCTGTCAGCGCGGAGAAATTTCTGTACTCCTCTTCGGAAAGAATTTTGAATAACCGGGGCATCTGTTCCAATGTCTCATTCAGGGAATCGCTTATATTTCCCACAGAAGCACGGATTGCACCGAGCGGCGTGTTGATTTCATGGGCAACACCGGCAATCAGTTGACCCAGCGCCGCCATTTTTTCGGACTGAATAAGTTCGTTCTGAGCGGCTTTCAGACTTTCCAATGTTTCGGAAAGTTCCCGTGTTCTTTCTTCGACATCTTTTTCAAGTCTTGCCTTATATGTCTTTTCCAACTCCTCTTTTTCTTTGCGCGGGGTAACATCCGTAACAATACCCTGATAGTGCGTAATATTTCCCTGTCCGTCATAACGTATCCATGTCTTGTCTTCTGTCCAGCGGACATCTCCTGACCGGTTAATAATTCTGTATTTCTGTTCAAATTCAAGACGTTTTTCTCTGCTGTAGCGTCCCACCTCTTCTCCCACACGGGAAAGGTCATCAGGAAATACAATGCCTGCATACGGAACTCTGCCGGAAATAAAATCATCCGGCGTGTATCCGAACTGTGACACGCTTTCAGAAACATATTCCACACTCCATCCCGGGTCATTTTTCCATAGAAAAACAACTACCGGACTCTGATTGATAATATGTTCAAGTTCCCTGCGTTTTTCAGCTTCCTTTTCAAGATGCTTATTCTGTTCTTCTATTTTTTTATTTGCCTGTCTGACAGATTCTCTCATAACATTAAAATCTTGCGCGAGGCTGCCGATCTCGTCTTCCCGGTCAGAACTGACAGGAATATCAAGATTTCCGCCGGCAATCTGTCTGGCAGAATCTGCCAGTTTCATCAGAGGGCGGGAAATGTATTGTCTGGTAACCCAAAAAGAGGTAAGGGAAATTGCGGCTATAATAAAGAACATCATCGTGGCGACGCTTGCGATATTAAAAATCAACTGGCGGCGGATAGCATCTCTGCTCATAGCGATTTGAAGTATTCCGACTTTTCTCCCTTCCATTTCTATATCAGTCTCTTTTACAATGAAGCGGGAAGATTTTTTAAAAAAAGAAAATTCTTTGTCTTTAAAATCGGATCGTTTTTTTACAGACAGGGACTTCTCGACATTTGGAACGCCTTGTTCCGGATACATAATTTCCACAAAAACAACAGCTTCATCTGTAAAGACAGCATCAAAAAAATTATGTATGAGCAGCATGTCAATAGCCCATACTGCTGTGGGGAGAGTTATGACTGCAAGGCTGGCGTTGCGGTTCAACTGCATGTTCAGTTGTTTTTCAAGGCTGTAATGATTATGCAGAATAATCATTACTGAAAAAATAACCAGAATGACAGTTATTACAGCGATAATGGCATGACTGAAAAGTCTGCTGACGCTGTATTTGATATTCTGATTTTTCATTATTTCCGATTGGTTAAAAAACATTGGCTGTTACCTCCGTTTATGGTCATAAATCGGATTTTTCCAAAAAGAATCAGGTTTCTTTATAAAAAAATTTGTGCTTAATTCGTGCATACCCATTTTATAAGATTGGTCGTGTGCATTCGTGGAAAAAAACACCGGCGCATTTTTTGCCACGAATGTACACGAATTTTT
>JAIFKL010000208.1 GCA_020049595.1 Desulfobacteraceae bacterium | reverse complement strand
CTTTTTCGTTCTTCAGTAGTCCCAGATCCAGGACATACTGATAGTCATTGTCTGTGAAATCAAAGCCTTTTTCCTCCCCGACAATCACAGGCTCCACGATTTTCCGCACCCGTTCCTCTTTGAGCCTTTCCAGCAGGCTGTCAATGTGCGTGTCCCGGCGCTGAATAATTGTCTCAACAGCTTTTTCAACATGTTCGGAGACGACCGCTTTTGTGTGATCCGATTCCAGAATTTTTACGATGATTTCCCTTGCAAGCCAGGGCTGCCCCTGCGTATAATAATAAACAGAATCGGTAACTTCCGGCGGAAAAACCTGTCCGGTCGCTTCTGTATGCTGCCCGTACAATTTCTCAACTTCTTCTTGTGTGAAATTCTTCAGAGTCAGCACTTCGGTAACGATATTGAAGGGGCTTGCGCTGCCGAGCGTCTCCTGTTCCTCACGGATTTTTCCTTTGTAATCTCTGATATTTCTCATTCCGATAAGACCCACGGAATGGACAAAAGGCGCACGGCTGCGGTTCACATATCCGTACCGGAGCTGTCTCAGAAAAGCGATAAGCGTGCCGTTTGCAAGACAGTCCACCTCATCAAAGAGGATTATCAGCGGTTTTGTCAGCAGTCCGCAGAATCTGGAAAGGGACATTCTCAGCACCGCCGTATAATCATCATAATCCGCATTTTCCGCAAAGGACAGCTTTCCGAGATCGCCGTGAACCTGAATTTCATTTCCCAGTTCCCTGACAATTGCCGGAATCCCCTTTTCCGGTTCGATAATCCCCTGCACTGATTCAAGCGAACAGTATAAGGCATGATATCTGCCTTCATTGTTCAACTGATTCACCAGCTCCAGCAGCAGCGTAGTCTTTCCCGACTGCCGTGCGGCATGGATGACAAAATACTGCTTCTGTTCAATCAGGGCTGCCAGTCCTCTGCATCGTGATTCGGAAGGAATCATATAATGCTCTTCAGGGTTGCAGGGACCTGCGATGTTGAAAAAATGTTTCATTGCCGAATCTCCTTTGTTTTGTCATAACAATTTTTGATATTTTACGCAGAATCCTTGATTTTCTCAAGTTTTTTTGTGAGGCAATCCTGAAGGGCTGATGCAGAGTTATATACTGATCCGATTTTGTTTTTTTGCCGCAGACACACACAGACATACTATTGAGAAGTGAGAAGTGAGAAGTGAGCCCATCTTATTAAAAACGATTTCTCACTTCTCACTTCTCACTTCTCACTTAAAACATTTCCCCGACTTTATGAAGAATATAAGCGGCTTCCGCAACTCCGATATTTTCGTCCGAATTAACATCAGACAAAACGGAAATATGAGAATCCGGAACAATACCGGCAGAAATCATCAGAGCCAGAACGGCGTCAAGCAAATCCACAGTTTTATCCCCGTTGACATCCCCTGTCAGCAAAGGCATATCTTCAGAATCGGAGGGATCAAAGCCTTTTCCGATTTCCTGCTGATTGGTATAGCCGTCATGATCAAAATCATCTGAGGCACCCACATCATCTATGGTTTCTATGGCATCAGCGGGATCATCGTCCACAATCAGCAGCTCTCCGACATCATTCATGGAGTCCTGATCCCGGTCATTGTTGACGGAAATGCCGGGAAACTGAATGTCGAAGGTTCTGAGTTCTTTTACAGCGTCATTTTTGAACAAAGCAAACATAGTTGCCTGACGACCCGAGCGCGGACGAATATCCGGATGACTGTAAATGCCTTTGGAATTGTCAGTCAGGTTACGGGCTTCTCCCTGCGCCGTACCGTTCAAATCCGTGAATCCGTACCGCAGAGCGGTGGGATTGCCTCCTTCTGTCCATGCCGTCAGCAGCACCGGCTGCGTGCTGTCTTCCAACACTGCTATTTTGAGTTCCGAAGGCTGCGCTTCCGGGAAAGGTGTTCCCTTACCGCTCCAGCCGGACGCTGAATCATACACCATAAGCCCCATGCCTTTATCCGCTTTTGACCATGCCAGATAATGGCGGTTATCCGCACCGAATTCAATGCTGACATCGTTTCCGGAATTTTCCGCGAGTTTCAGCGGGGCTGAAGCCTGCGTACCGTTATATGTGACCGCATACATCGTGTTTTCCGGGTTCACATAAATCAGATGCGCGGGAAGTTTTGCCGTATCCGGTGTTCCGGCAATGCTGTATCCGCTGATGTCCGTATTTCCGACCAGTTCCAGAATATTGCCCCAGGCAGTTGTGTTCCATACAGTGCCTCTGACTTTGAAGTTTTTGGCGTATGGTCCGTCATCGGTTTCCATGAAGATCAGAGCAATGCTGCCCCCCATCCGAATCAGACGCAGATATGCTGCCACATCCGGCAGTGTCGCGACAGCAAGCGGTGCCGTCCATGTCTGACCCGCTGCATCAGATTTGGAATACATGATTTTGGACGGCGGGAAGAAATCATCGGTATCCTTGTGATCAATTTCGGTCCAGACTGCCATCCAGCCGCCTCCGGGGATTGCGGCGATTTCCGAATCAATCACGGCACCGGGAGTCTCGGCAATCTGCACCGGCGTCCCCCAGGCCGTGGTTCCGGTTCTGAAACTCATCTTCAGCGCCATGTTTCCGCCGGCGGTCTTCATATCTGTAAACAGCACAGCATCCGAGGCTCCGGTATCTGTGTCATAACTTCCGACGGGCATATATCCCCGAATCAGCTGGGGACTGGTTCCCTTATATGTGACAGGCTTCATATCATTGCGGTGAGTTTCACTGATGACAATCTTCATCTTAATCAGCTGAAAAAAAGGTTCTGTATTGAATTGATAGTCAATTTTAAGCAGTTCCCATACCCATTCCTTCTGCACTTCGCTGACCCAGACGCGCAGAAAGGCTTCAATGGTGGCTCGGAGATCGCCGTCAATGCGTTTGAGCGGGGGCCAGGTTCCGAGCGGATTGGATTCTGTCAGCAATGCCGGTTTCCCTTTGAAACATTCTGTTTCCTCACATGCCTTGCCGCTTATGGCAATCGTTCCCCTTGCACCCGCGTATTCGCCTGCGGTAATGCTCAGACCGACCCCGAAGTTGAAGCACAGATTGAATTTCATCAGAGGGTTGCCTCCGGTTTTGCCGGATTCATCGCCGCCGATAAAATGCCTGCGCATTTGCCGGGTTCCGGGGACAGACGTGCCGTAATGCTCTGTATAGCTCGGATACACCGTGGTCCACGAGGTGATGCTCTGCAGTCCGATCAGTCCGTTGATAAATGCCCGAGTGTCCAAATCAGCGAATTTTTCCAGCAGCATAATCACCGGACCTATATACGGCACTTTGGTGATGACCGGCATGAGGCTGACCGAACATTCCGCGCCCACCAAACCGCAGACCTCATGTGTAATCGCCAGTTCATTGGGATAGTTTTCCTTATCAAACTGCTGGGATACCGTGTCTGTGACTTGTCCGGAAGGTCCGGGAACCAATTCCACACGGGGACCCAGATGTCGGAAAAAACCGGGGACAAGGGACTTTGTATTGACTTTTTCTTTTTCCACCCTGCCCTTGATGCTCAACGAAAATTCCCTTTTCTGTCCGTCCATTCCGGCTGCAAGCCCTGCGGATACACTCAGTCCCATAATTCCGGGTGCCAGCGCTCCCAGTTCTTCAGACGGACCGTCCATGCCTTCTTTGAGACCGACGTCCAATCCGTATTTATAGATCAGAAAATCATCTTCCAGACTGATTTCCGCGGTAAATTTCGGAAGAGGAAGAAAGCGTCCTTTTGGCAGAAAGCTTTCAAGATTTTCCGCAGTCGCCTGGGTTCCGGCGACCGTTCCCAGAATATCAGCCAGAAATCCCATCCAGGGGGGCATCCGAACACCGGACAGTTCTTTGCCTTCCAGTTCACCGGTGTAGGAAATCTCGTGTATTGCCGCAGCGCCCAGCTTTGAAATGACAAAAAACGCAGGTCTGAACGCATCCGGGGGCAGTTGCCACAGTTTGACCGTGCTTTCGGCTTTGACCGTGTCTGCGCTGACCTCGCTGAATTTCAGGACGCGCTGATAAAACACATTGGGAAATTCGCCGCTGATGATCTTATCCAGAAATTCGTAAACCTGATGCGGATTGTTTTTATCCGGAAGGATCAGAAGTCCGGCTTTGTCATTATAGGTGTTGTTTTCAAAGGAACGGAGATCAATGAGCCAGACTTCCCGGATGCTGTCCGGGAGAGTGACGACCTGATCCGGCTGAGGAGCTTCTGCCGCGCTGTCATACTGGGCAAGTGTTACCGAATGAGGCTTTTGCGAGGCTTTCAGGCTCCAGGTCATGGTGAGCTGTTCATCTGCCTTGAATCCGTCAAACGCGCTCTGACTTCCTGAACGCTTCACCGAAGGCAGAAATCCGCCGTAACGGTTCAGTCCGGGTTCTGTGATTTCCGGAGAATCCAGAGGTTCAAGTTCAACCCTCAGATCAAATGCCAGCGTTCTCGGATCAGAAGGATCCGGCGGCGCAGTATCCGGATCCAGACGCTTTCGGAAAGGTTTGTAGCCTTTAGCCTCAACATCAATGAAATGCACCTGATGTCCCTGGGCATAGGGATATGAAAATTTTCCGTCTTCACCTGTCGGAGAACCCATAATCGTCAAATCTCCGCGGGATTGGGACCCGATTATGTGGGCTTCGGGAATCGGACTTTTCGTCTTCGAATTGATGACCGTTCCCCGGATTGCCACGCCTTTGTTCATATATACCACAAGTTTGACAAGGGGTCGTTCTCCGCCGTCATTGTCAATTACAGTAAAACTGTTTCCGCTGTAGCTCCAGTTGGTGTGAGTCACCTCTTCAATTTCAAGGGATTCCTTTCTTCCGGAAAGTCCGGCCCCGGTGAGGACAGAAGCACCGTCTTTGAACCGGATGCTTGCTCCCGTAATGGGCTGGCTGTCTTCCTTGCTGTAATTTCTGCCTTCTGCGGTCAGATCATAGAGAACGACCAGCGGATCGGTCTGCGGTGTGGCACTGGGGCCTCCGATATAAACGGTTTCATTCAATGCGCCGCCTCCGCTGCTGAACATGTACCAGCATCCGTCCCACAGTTCCTCTGTCAGATCAAGCCAAACATTATATGCTGCTGACGGAACCTTATAAAGAGGCTCATAGCTGAAAACCCGAGAACCGGCGTAAGAAGTACGAATGTAATCCGGACTCAGGTCTTTGCGCCAGTCCTCATAATATCCCGGCTTGGTTCCTGTGGGTTCAGTCCATCTCTTTACCAGAAAGAGTGCCGAGCCTGAATTTTTCGGTTCTGCAAATTTGTCAAAAGAGAAAGGAAGCAGAGGATAAGGTACGCCCTTCATCTCATCATAGACCGGCGGATTGGCAGACGGCAGGTATCCGGGGGGATTGAAATCAAAATAGGTGAATGATACAGCCTCCTTGAGTTTCAGCCTCGGATGTTCCAATGTGATGCTGTAACTGCCGGGCGTAATATTTCTGAAGAGGCAGTAAGGCCGGCCGTTTTTCATCTTCAGGGTTTCGCTTTTGCTGACAGTACCCGCAATTTTTGCGCTGCCGCCTCCGGCAACCGAATCCCAGTAGTCGGTTCCGAAAACAGAGTTGTTTTCAGTGTCTATGGCTATCACCTGACTCATTGTCTGGGAATTCTCGCCGCCGATATACAGCCCGACATTGATGACATCCCTGCGGACAAAAAGCTGGCCGTGAAGTTCTTTCCCTGAACTGAAAGCCATTCCGCCGACACTGTATGAAAAATTGTTTTTGATATCTGCGC
>JAIFKL010000374.1 GCA_020049595.1 Desulfobacteraceae bacterium | reverse complement strand
TCTTTGGCTCGTTCAGTCATTTCATCGGGTTTCTGCACTTCCGAATAACAGAATATCTCCACCTGATTTCTGTCATGCGAATGCAATAGCGGTTCGAGAAAATACGCACAGGAATGTTTCCGAAAATCGGGCGAGACATAGCCGATACGAAGGCGTCTGTTCGGCGTCCGGTCGTTAGGATGCGCTAATATCTCTTTTGACAAAGGCTTTGCGTGAATTTCATCCCAAAGGCAGTGCTGTTCAAATATCGCTTCAGCCGAATTTTCCGAACCGTATTGTAAGGCAAAGAGCAAATTGCTGTGCGCTTTATAATATTCCGATTTCATTGTTATAGCTTTTCGATAGCACTCCATTGCCTCATTTAACTTACCGAGGTCTTTTATCGCATTCCCCATGTTGTTGTAAACTTCGGCGTAGTCAGGGTTGAGCTTCAATGCCTCCTGATAACAGGCAACTGCTTCTTCGACTCTGCCCTGATCCTTGAGAATGCCGCCCAGATTGTTATAGGCTTCGGTGTAAGTCGGCTTGATCGCCAAAGCTTTACGGCAGCATTCTTCTCCTTCTTCGAGTCTGCCCAGATCATAGTAGGTAAGCCCCATGTTATTGTAGGCTTCGGCATAGTTCGGTATCACCCGTATAGCGCCTTTATAACATTCGATAGTTTCTTCCAACTTTCCCAGATTTCTCATTGCAGCGCCCATGTTATTGTGGGCTTCGGCGTAGTTGGGGTTAATCTCTAAAGCTTTCTGATAAGCAGCGACCGCTTCTTCACTTTTGCCCTGCTCATTGAGCGTATTGCCCATGTTGTAGTAGGCTTCGACATTTCTCGGACTGACTCGCAGAGCTTCATGATAACATCGAATTGCCTCGTCCGCTTTCCCCTGATTCTTGAAGATGTTACCCATGTTATTATAAGTTTCGGGATGATTCGGATTGATCTCCAAAACCTTGCGATAACACGCGAGACTTTCTTCTGTTTTGCCTTGCCCGTTCAAGGCATTTCCCATATTGTAACAGGCTTCGATATACTTGGGATTGATCGCCATCGCTTTCTTATAGCAGTCAATTGCAGCGTCAGCTTTATTTTGGCTTTTCAGCGCGTTGCCCATATTATTATAAGCCTCGGCATAGTTCGGATTTATCTCAATGGCTTTTTTATAGCTGGCAATACTTTCCTCAGTTCGGTTCAGATTTTTCAGCGCAACGCCCATGTTGTTACAGACTTCGGCGAAATTAGGAGTGATTTCAAGAATTTTTCGGTAAACGGCAACTGCTTCTTCCGACTTATTCTGAGCAATGAGCGTGTTGCCCATGTTGTAGTATGCGCCGATAAAGTTCGGATCAATCGCCACTGCTTTTTGATAGCAGGCAAGCGCTTCATCCAATTTTCCCTGATTTTTCAGACTGGCAGCCATATTATTGTAGTGAATTGCCTCCGGCGAACCTGATGTTATCGGCAGCTTAGGAGAGGATTGATTGATCTCACGAACCTGATTCACAGACGCGGACATGGGCGTGTGAGAAATCGGTGATGAAAGCGCAGAATCCGAAATTCTTATCTTCTGTTTACAATCAGTTATCCATTTTCGCCACATTTCCCGATAAGCTGTTTCCACAGCGCGGGCAAAAGCTTTGCCGTCGCATAATGAAGAATTAAGCATAAACTGCCGCATAGAAGAACGGAGTCCGGTAAGTTGAATCGGATTTCCCGCGAGTTGAACGGCTCTGGCAATATAGGCTTCTTCGGTCTCGGTAATCAGTTCCGTCATGCCGATCTGCGTCAGAATACTTGCTCCGACACGCTCCACATGACGTTTTCCGAATAAAGTTACAACCGGAACGCCCATCCACAAGGCTTCACACGTTGTAGTCGTACCGTTGTACGGAAATGAGTCAAGAGCAATATCTATCTTATTATACAAATCCAGATGTCCTTCTTTGGAAGGAATACGCGCAAACATCGCAACTCGCTCCTTGGGTATGCCCTTTGCCGAAAACATCTCATAGTAATATCCACGAGTCTTACTATCTGCCAACTGCCGATTTTTAAGCAGAATCCGTGAACGGGGAATCCGATGCAGAATCTGCGCCCAGACCTTGACAACCTCCTCTGTTACTTTTGTCAGATTATTGAAAGAACCGAAAGTAATATGATTGATTTTTTTAGAGGGCAGCGGTCCTACTACCGGCGCGGTGGCAGGCGGCGTGTAACAAAGAAAGCCTTTGGGCAGACGTACTAATGTCTCAGTAAAATACTGCTCTGTTGCGCCTTCGGGATCCGCAATTGCATCGCTGAAACGATAGTCCATGACGCGCATCCCGGTAGTGTCCGGGTAGCCGAGCCATGTCACCTGTACAGGCGCGGGCTTGCGGGCAAAAACAAGCAGCCGGTTATTCGCGGTGTGTCCGGCAAGATCAACCAGAATATCAATGCGGTCTTCCCGTATTTGTCTTGCGATTTCTTCCTCGTTTTTTCCTACGGTGTCGTACCAATGGTCGGCAAGCGATTTGAGTTGCATCGTCACCTGATCGGGCTTGTCAACCTCCGCATAACAAAAGACTTCTACCTGCTTTTTATCATGTTCCCGGAGCAGTGATTCTAAAAAGTAGGCGCAGGAATGCACGCGGAAATCAGGAGAGACATAGCCGACACGAAGCCGTCTTTCAAGGCTTGTCTCGTTAGAATGTGTCAAGATTTCGGGAGCTAAGGGCTTCGCATGAGTTTGATCCCAGAAACAGTGCTGTTCAAAGATATACTCAGGACTATGCTTTGAGCGATAGTGAAAAGAAAAGAGCAGATTGCTGTGCGCCTGATGGTAGTCCGGTTTGATTTCCATCGCTTTTAGGTAGTATTCCGAAGCTTCATCCAAGTTGCCCTGATCTTTGAAGGCATTTGCCATGTTGTTATATGCTTCAAAATTCTTAGGATTCAGACTTAGTGCTTTGCGATAAGCATCAACGGCTTCCTGTGTTCTGCCCTGATTATTCAGAGCATTGCCCATGTTATAGTAGGTATCTGCATAGTCCGGTTTGATCTCCGCCGCCTTTTGGTAGCACGCAATCGCCTCATCTATCTTATCCTGCTTATGCAAGGAATTTCCCAAGTTATTATGAGCTTCAGCATAATCCGGCTTGAGTTCTAATGACTTACGATAGCACTCGATAGATTCCTCAGTTTTGCCCTGATTATAAAACATCAGCCCCATATTGTTATAGACTTCAGCATAGTTCGGTTTCAGTTCTAATGCCTTTTGATAACATAGAAGTGCTTCATCTGACTTCCTTTGCTCATTCAATGCGTTACCCAGATTGTTATAAACATCGGCATAGTTGGGATTCAGTTCTAACACCCTGCGATAAGCCGCGATCATTTCATCCGGCTCGCCATAGCCTAAGAGCGCATTTCCCAAATTATAGTAGGCTTCGACATAATTCGGATTGAGTTCAACAGCTTTGCGGTAGCTTTCAACTGCCTCCTTTTTTCTCCCCAGATGATTCAATGCCGCGCCGATGTTATTGCGGTAAATCGCATTTTGCGGATCAATCTCTATGGCTTTGCGAATCAGATTCACAGCTTCATCGTTCCTGCCGCTCTGATGAGCAATAATGCCGAGATAATGCAAAGCCTCGGCGTTCATAGGCTCGGCTTCGATAACTCTTTTATAAACTTCTTCTGCTTTGCCAATCTGTCCGACTTTATGCAGTTGAATCGCTGTTTGCAGGGTGATTGAAGCCTGTTTATCTTCGGTAGTTTTCTGAGCCGCGAGAGAAATCCGATTCGCAATTTCTGATTTCAGATTCCGCCCCGAACACCACGCCGTCCACATTTCCCGATATGCGGCTTCCACAGATTTTGCAAAAAGCAGCGGGTTGCACAAAGGCGAATTCAGCATCCGCTGCCGGATAGAGGTGCGAAGCGATTTGAGATATTCAATATCTCCTGCTAAATGAACTGCTTTGGCGATGTAGTCGCTTTCGGTTTCAGCGATTAAAGCTGTCAGACCGATTCGGGTCAGAATGCTTGCGGTGACACGAGAGACATGTCGCTTTCCGCAGAAAGTAATCACTGGAACGCCCATCCAAAGGGCTTCGCAGGAAGTTGTCGTTCCGTTGTAGGGAAAAGGATCAAGACCGATGTCAACCTGATGATACACAGCAAGATGTTCCGCCTGCGATGGCGTGCGGGGAATCATTGTAACGCGCTCGGACGCAACGCCGTTATTCGAGAATAAGCCGTAGTATCGCTGCCGGGTGGGTTCATCAATAAGCTGTCGGCTTTTAAGCAACAGATGCGAAGCAGGAACTTCTAATAAAATGCGGGACCATGCTGCAATGACTTCTTCGTTTACTTTTGTCAGATTGTTGAATGAGCCGAAAGTGATTTTGCCGCTTTTCAGAAAGGGCAATTCCGAAACTTCCGGCGTCTGGAACAATGGAGAATAACAGATAAAACCATTGGGCAGTCGCATCAGCGTTTCAGTGAAATACTTGTCCGACATGCCTTCAGGATCAGCAACGAAGTCGCTGAGGCGGTAGTCTATGGTATTCATTCCCGTTGTGTCGGGGTAGCCCAGCCAGCTTATCTGAATCGGCGCAGGCTTGCGGGCAAAGACTGAAAGCCGGTTGTTCGCCGTATGTCCGGCAAGATCAACGAGAATGTCAATGCCGTCGTTGCGGATTTGCTCTGCGACTTCCTGATCGCTTTTTCCGATGGTGTCGTACCAGTGATCGGAAAGCTGGCGGAATCGTGCAGTAACAGGGTCGGCATTCTGCACTTCAGCATAGCAGAAAATTTCTACCTGAGTTTTATCATGCGCTCTGAACAGCGGTTCGAGAAAGTAGGCGCAGGAATGTCCTCGAAAATCAGGCGAAAAATAGCCCACACGAAGACGCTTTTCAAGTTTTTGCTCATTGCTGTGGGCTTTGATCTCCGAAGCTAAAGGGGCGGCGTGTTTTTCATGCCATAAACGATGCTGTTCAAAGAGCCATTCCGGTGAATGCCCGGAACCGTACTGCAAGGTGAACAGAAGATTGCTGTGCGCCTGATTGTAGTCCGGCTTCATTTCTACCGCTTTTCTGTAGTATTCCGCCGCTTCTCGTAGCCTGCCCTGATCGTTCATCGCATAGCCCATGTTGTTATGGGCTTCAGCGTAGTTTTCCTTATACGCCATCGCTTTGCTGTAGCAATCAATAGCTTCTCCGGCTCTGCCCTGATTGTTCATCGCAATACCGAGATTGTTGTAGGCTTCAGCGTGCTTGGGATTAATTTCAATCGCCTTTTTGTAGCACTCGACCGACTCCTCCGATTTGCCCATGAATTTATAGACAACGCCCATATTATTGTATGCTTCAGCATAGTTGGGATTGATTTCGACTGCTTTTTTGTAGCATTCAAGCGATTCCGTCAGCCGGTTCAGCATTTTTACCGTTCCGCCCATGTTATAATAGGCTTCGGCATACTTGGGATTGATTTCAATCGCCTTGTTGTAGGCGGCAAGCGATTCTTCTAT
>JAIFKL010000176.1 GCA_020049595.1 Desulfobacteraceae bacterium | reverse complement strand
TGAACATGGAACCTCCGGAGTGCGTCATTTTATTAAAACCGGAGCGTAGCGAAATTTCAGCAGAGCTATTTTTTCTGTAGAACGGGTTTCAAACCCGTTTTACTGTGCTGAAATGAGCGCAACGAAATTTCAGCACAACTGTTTTTTCTGTAGAACGGGTTTCAAACCCGTTTTACTGTGCTGAAATGAGCGCAGCGAAATTTCAGCAGAGCTGTTTTTTATGTAGAACGGGTTTCAAACCCGTTTTACTGTGCTGCATGGACGCGGAGCGTTGGAACGAGAAAGTTTCGCAGCTTTCGTATTTTCGCGGTTCAATTTTTTTTGGCTACGCAATATACTCCTTTGCCTTCAAATGCAGGAGTAAAACAAAGATTGTCTGATTTGCATTCTGATTTGCGGCGATCTCCGGCTTTCCATCGCTTAATCAGGTCCGGCTCTCTGATAAAAGGTCTGCACATGGAGATATAATCTGTCACGCCCTCTTCAACAAGCTTTTCCGCAAGATCGAAAGACCGCACGCCGCCCACCAAGATCAGAGGAATATTGACTTCTTTCTTAAACAGCCGCGCATCTTCCCTGAAATATGCCTCCTTGTCTTCAGAATTAATTCCCATTCGGGTGGGAGAAAGTTTGGGGCTGTTGAGCATACCGCCGCTCAGTTCAATGGCGTCAAAGCCGGCTTCTGCCAGCAGCTTTGCCGCCTGAAGCGATTCTTCGACAGTCAGACCGTTTTCCGCAAAATCCCGGCAGTTCATTTTGATGAGTACCGGATAATCTTTGCCGACCGCATTTCTGATGGCTTGGTATGTCTCAAGATGAACACGGGTCCGGTTGCGAATGTCTCCCCCGTATTCATCTTTGCGTTTGTTGTATATAGGAGACAAAAACTGGCTGAACAGATAGCCATGCCCCGAGTGAATCTGAATGCCGTCAAAGCCTGCTGATTTGGCTCTGCGTGCGGCTTCGCCGAAAGCTTTCACGACTATTTTTATATCCTGCACACTCATTTCTTTTCGCGGGGATTTGGACAAGCCTTCAAAGTTTGAGACAACCCATGGTGCCTGCTTTGTCAGGTGTGCAGGCGCAAAATTGCCTGAATGCGCCAACTGCATGACAATCTTCCCGCCCTTTTGATGAACGGATTCAGTCATTTCCCTAAGCCCTGGAATGAGATCGTCTTTATAAACGCCCAGTTGCAAAGGCGTTGCCTGTCCTTCGGGCATGATATAAGAATGACCGGTGATAATCAGCCCCACGCCGCCTGATACTAAGGCATTCATTACTTCAATCAGTCTGGGAGTAACCGCTCCTTCCTCCGTAGCCATTCCTTCCCATGTTGCGGAACGGATAAAACGATTCGGGATATTCATACCGTTTATGGTACAAGTTTCAAATAATTTGCTCATGTTTTCCTCTTAAAGTTTAAGAAGATTTGACAACTTTTAAAATGTTCTCAAGTCCTCCTGTTTACAGATTAAGCAATAGCATCAGATCATTTACAGGTGAATGATAACCTTTTTTAATCATTTGATTAAGCCAGTTATTGGCTTGTTCCGATGTACAGATACGATGTTCAATTGCCAGAATCAGACAGCCTATTGTTCCTGAAAACCGGATTCCGAGATGCTCTGCCTGAATACGGGCATCCCTGTCATCTGTAAGAAAAAGCCATTTACGATGGTATGCAATTGACAAACAGGAAGATTCTCCTTTATGAAGCCGTGAAGGCAGTTTTCCAAACAAGCGGAATTCTTTGTCATCGGAAAGAGATGTAAGCTTTATCCAGCCCAAGTGTGAAAATGGATAAATCTGATCATTAAGGGAAGTATAGAACAGATAACCCTCGTCCAATCCTGTCTGAATTTCCTCATACACTTCTGCTGAGATATAGATTTCCTTGTGCAATTGTCTGAGAATATCGGATTGTCCGATGCAGGCGAAATTGGAGATTACAGTTGTATTGGCAATAATGCTCATGATTTTCCCTGAATCTCTCTGCGTAAGGATTCGACTTCATTTTTGGCTTCCTCGATTGTTTCAGACCCCAGTCTCAGCGGAATACCTTGTTCGGTCAGAATATCTTTCATCTGTATCCAGCTTATGCCCGCAAGATATGCAGCCTTTGCCAGAGAGATTTCTTCTTTCTGATACCGGTAAACAGCTAATTGAATTTTCAATTCAGGACGAAGACGCAGAAGATGGCGCAAAGCATCCTGAATCACTGCTTCTTCATTCGGATAAAGGTTTGCTTCAACAAAATATCGGGGACTGAGCATTTCAGTTTTCCTTATTATATCAAAATAGCTGACATGGGTGAGTCGTGTTTTTGTCAATTTCAGATGGAGCAGATATTACCGAAAAAAAAATAGCACAGGGCATGTCACCGACATGCCCCTACGGTTAGAATCAATGCACTTTATCTTAACATCTTAAAACCGATATGTCGCACATGCGTTTTCCGATTCCCACGCGGTTACGCGGGACACGCGGATAGAATTTCCGTTGATTTTTTTCTGAAGTTCGCGGGCAATGTAGCAGGCTACGTTTTCCGAAGACGGCGGATTCTCGTCATTAAAAGCTTCCAATTCATTGAGAAATCTGTGATCCATTCTTTCGATGACTTCTTTCACATGAACTTTCAGTTCTCCGAAATCCATCAGCACACCGGCTTTATTCAATTTTTCTCCGACAACGAACACCTCGATTTTCCAGTTATGTCCGTGCAGATTTTCGCATTTCTCCGCCACCATCTTCAACTGGTGCGCGGCGGCAAAATGCGTGACAACTTTTAATTCAAACATTGTAGGGTTCCTATTCGGGTCAGGGGTAAGGGGTGAGGGGTGAGAGGTATGGCATTTCTCCTCTGACCCCTGACCTCTTGTTTATCTCGCAACGCTTTCGCTTCCGCCTTTGAACATATTTTTCAATTTGGTCGTCAGTTTGCCTTCCTCAAGTTTTGCAAATTCCTTTAACAATGCTTCCTGTTTTTTAGAGAGATTTGTAGGCGTTTTGACAGCCACCTGAATGATCTGATTGCCCCGGCTGCCGTTTCTGAGAGAAGGAATGCCTTCGCCTTCAAAACGGAACAGATCTCCGTGCTGTGTACCTTTCGGAATTTCAAGGATTTTTTCGCCTTTTAACGTGGGAATTTTTATCTTATCTCCCAGCGCAGCCTGCACAAAAGAAACCGGTATCTGGCAGATAACATCTGTGCCGTCCCGTTCAAAAAAGTCGTGGGGTTCCACATGGATAAACACATACAAATCCCCCGGCGGACCGCCGTGGGAACCGCCTTCTCCCTCGCCGGTCAGACGAAGCCTTGAGCCGCCGTCCACGCCCGCGGGAATTTTTACATTCACCTTTTTGCTGATTCTGACTTTTCCAGCGCCCCGGCAATAGGAGCAGGGATGTTTGACAGACTGACCTCTGCCACGGCAATAGGGACAGGAAGTACGAACCGTAAAAAACCCCTGGGTCCGGGAAATCTGGCCGGATCCGCCGCAATGCTGGCAGACTTCCGGCTGGGTTCCCGCTTCACATGCCGTGCCTTTGCATTCAGGGCAGGTTTCCATTTTTTCCACGTTGATTTCAGTTTCTTTTCCAAAGGCTGCCTCCATGAAGCTCAATTTTATATCATGCCGGAGATCAGCGCCTTTCTGTCCCCTGCCTTTTGAACGTCTTCCGCTGCTGAAACCGAAGAAATCTTCAAAAATATCTCCGAAACTTGAAAAAATATCTTCAAAACCGTTAAATCCTGAAAAACCCGTGCCTTCAAGTCCCTGATGTCCGTATTGGTCATATACGCTGCGTTTCTGAGGGTCTTGCAACACCTCATAAGCCTCGGCAGCTTCTTTGAATTTATCTTCAGCGGCTTTATCGCCGGGGTTTCTGTCCGGATGATATTTCATGGCAAGTTTTCGGTAATTTGCCTTTATTTCAGTTTCAGAAGCATTACGATTGACACCCAGAATTTCGTAATAATCTCGTTTGACAGCCATTTATTTTCCCATAAGCAGTGTTGTCATATTTTGATTAATGTGATAGCCTGATTTTTTTGCGGTTGAGCAGTTATGAAATTACGCCGTCTGCGATTTTAAACCGCAAAGGACACAAAGAATGCACAAAGAACACAGAGAAAACATTGTGTTCTCTGTGAAAAATCTTGTGACCGTTGTGGCTTAATTAACTTTCAACTTTATAATTTTACAACCTTTAGCTTTCATATTATAAGTAAAAGTAAGGTAATGCAAAAAATGGGCTTGTCAATGAATAAAATGGAACTCCCCTTTATCAGAGAAATGTTTGACGCCATATCGCCCAAGTATGATTTGTTAAACCGGCTGCTGAGTCTGCGGCAGGATGTTTACTGGCGCCGGGAAATGGTAAGGGCGATGCGGATTCCCGATAAGGGCGGCATGGTGTTGGATATCGCCTGCGGGACCGGCGATGTCGCGCTTGAAATCCTGCGGCAGAAAGGAAGCGGGGTAAATGTTTTCGGCGCGGATTTTTCCCCGGGAATGTTGAGGTTGGCAAAGGATAAAATCAAGCATTCGGGGATTCATCTGCTTGCCGGAAATGCCTTTCATCTGCCTTTCCGGGAAGAAACTTTTGACGCTGTGACCATTGCCTTCGGCATTCGCAATATTGCGGACAAACTATCGGTATTGAAAAAATTCCATGAGCATCTGAAACCGGGGGGAATGATCTTGGTTTTGGAACTTGCCACGCCGCCCAAAGGACTGTTATTATCGCTCTATCTTTTTTATTTTAAGAAAATTCTTCCGATAATCGGATGGTTTTTCTCAAAAAATTTAATGGCATATAAATATCTTCCCGCGTCGGTGATGAATTTTCCCCCAGCGCCGGCTTTTGCTGAGATCATGCGTTCTGCAGGCTTTTCAAATGTGAGCTGGCGGCGTCTGACATTCGGAATTGCGACATTGTACGCGGGGATAAAACCGTAACCGGAACCACGAAAGCGGAACCACGAAAGCACGAAAGATATGAAAAACACGAAATGTTATTCTTGTTCCTACGCTCCGCGTGGGAACAAGAAAGAGTAGGAAAATACGAAAAACTGCCTTTCGTGCTTTTCTCAAATTTCGTGCTTTCGTGGTTACGCTTTCGTGGTTATCTTTATTGTGAAAACAAATGAACCTCTCAACAAAATTAGCTGTTTTAGACCAGATTTACAGCAGTTATGATGAATTTGCCGGGAAATTGCAGGTTGCGTGCAGACGCTATTGTGCAGAATGTTGCACCCGAAATGTCACGCTGACAACGCTTGAAGCATATAAAATCGCCGAGTATCTGATTTCAAAAGGAAAATCAGATTTGTTCGGCGTTCTTGAACAGGCGTCGGATAAAAAGCGATTTCAGCCGAAAACCACGACTAACCGGCTCGCGGAAATCTGTATGCGCGGGGAAGAGCCGCCGGATGAGGAAAACGACGCGTCATGGGGCGCGTGTCCTTTTCTGACAGATAAGGAATGCCCGGTTTATCCGGTCAGACCTTTCGGATGCAGATGCTTTGTCTCAAAACAGGATTGCAGCCAAACCGGTTA
>JAIFKL010000329.1 GCA_020049595.1 Desulfobacteraceae bacterium | reverse complement strand
TTTTAAGCCGGGCGCTTTACTTTGCGCCCTCTGCGTGCTTTGCGAGAGATAAAAAAGGTTCTCGCGTCTATTCTTAGCTTTGGCGCAGAGGGCGCAAAGAAAAAAAGACAGTAACCCGCGCCTTCCGAAACAGTACCGCAGGGGCGCGGCAATCCGGAGTGCTGAAATGAAATTTTAGCATTTGTAAAACGGGTTTCAAACCCGTTCTACAGAGAAAATAGCTCTGCTAAAATTTCGCTGCGCTCATTTCATACCAATTCGCTTTCAAAGATCGGTCTTTTCAGACCTTTTCAGACCGTACAGCGATTTTTCAAATCGCTGAAACCGCTTGAAAAGCGGTTTTACGGAGAACACAGTTTTTGAAAGCGAATTGGTATCAGCACTCCGGAGAGCGAATTGGTCTAACGGTAATTACTGTAAATTTTTTCCACAGTTCCGTCGTCTTTCATCTCCTGAAAATGCTTGTTCAGTTTGGCAACCGTATCGGGAGAGACCGCCTTGTTAAGTGCTAAAAACATTGAGTGTTCTTTGATCTGAAATACGGTTTCCAAACTGGAGATTCCTTCTCTTTTGGCAAGATAGGGTCCCACAAAACTTCCGGCTGCCCAAAGGTCAATTTTTTCCCCGTCCAATTTTCTGGCGTTGAGGTGATCGAAACTGACATATTCTACCGGGAATCCCTCTTTTTCAAGAAATTCACCGATGGCATCGCCTCTGTAATTGCCGATTCTGTATTTTCGGGCATCTTCTAAAGAAGCAAGTTTGATATTCCGGCTTTTTTTTGCCATGAAAACCCAGTCGTTGTCAGCCAGAGGCCCCACCCATTGAAACAGAGGCTCTCTTTCAGGGGTTCGGAAGGTGCAGAAAACACCGTATCCCGGCATTTCCAAAGCCATCTTATACGCTCTTTCCCAACTATAAATTTTAAGCGTATAGGCGATTTCAGCCCGTTTGAAAAGCTCACGGATAATATCCACAGCGATGCCGGTCAGCGGATCATCCGGATTTCCCGTAGGCTGACCGTTTACCCGCATATCAAACGGCGGATAATCTTCGGTTACAAGATTCAGCGTCTCCGCAAAGGCCGTGTTTCCCAGAATGAGAAACAGTATCCCCAGCCAGCAAAATACTTTTGTTTTCATAGGTTATCCTGTGTTTATTGATATTCTTTCAATATCTTATCATAAGTCCCGTCCGCTTTTATCTTTTCCAATGCCTTGGCGAACTTTTCCACGATGCTGTCAGAGGTCTTGGCACCGAAAGCCATATAAAGTTTTTCAGAAGCGTCTTTGAGAAAATAAACCTTCTCAAACTGTTCGGGATCATAACCCAGCCCTTTGACTTTATACATAAAAGGAATGTCATAGTACGGCATCAGGTCTATCCGCCGGTTCGCCAGCTTTCTGACGCTCAGTTCGTCTCTGCTGTCAATTTCTTTCAGTTCAAATCCTTTGTCTGCGAGATACTGATGCGGAGCGGTTTCCCTTGTAACGCCGATAACATATTTTTTGGCATCGTCAAGAGAGGCGATTTTTATATCAGCACGCTGTTTCAGTTTGAAAAAATACATCTCGGACACCGCTATTTCGCCCACCCATTTGAAGAGTTTTTCCCTTTCGCTGATTCTCAGGATGGAATAGATGAGAACATTTTCCTCTTCCAAAGCCATGTTATAGGCTTTTGCCCAGGGATAGACATTGATCTTGCAGTCCGTTCCGAGTTCTTTCAGAACCGCCCGGACAACCTTTGTTGACAGACCCGCAACTTCTCCCTTTTCTTCATAATTATAGGGAGGGAAATCTTCGGTTACGATTTTCACATCTTGGGCTTCGGCGCAGACCGAAGCGAACAAAAGACTTATAACGATAAACAATCTCTGCATATTTTTCTCCTTTTATAACCCCTCACCCTGCCCTCTCGAGGAGCATTGTAGGGGGGACAAAGCGGAGCGTGTCCGCCGTTTCAGTAAAACGGGTTTGAAACCCGTTCTACAGAAAAAAAGGCGGACACGCTCCGCTTTGTCCGCCCTACATCGCAAAGTTTGAAAGCGAATTGGTATAAATCTCCCTCTCCCTTCAGGGAGAGGGCCGGGGTGAGGGAAATTTTTAAGCCCCCACTTTTTCTTTCACAAGCTCGATATAGACATAATCCGGGTAATCGGAAATGATTTTTTTGAAAGCTTCCGTGCTTTTGTTCTTATCGCCGAGCTGGGCATACAGCCTGCCCAGATTGAAAAAAGCATCTGCTTTTACAGCAGAATCACCGCCTGCGGTAATTTCTTCAAAATATTTTGCCGCTGTCTGATAATCCTTTTTTTTCTCATAAGCATAGCCGAGACTGCTCAGAATAAGACTTTTGACAGAAGGCTCATCTCCGAAATCCTGAACTGCTTTTTTATACAGTTCGATGGCGTTGTCCGCATCACCCGAATTGTAACAGACGTCACCGTAGAGAACCCGGGAAAATTTTGCGGCAGTTTTCCCGGAATAATCATCCAGAATTTTTTTGAAATCCTCCTGAACAGCCGCATAAGCCTTGTCCTGCCCGCTGTCTTTCACTGTTTTCTCGTACTTTTCCATAGCCTGAGACATGAGCATAAAACCCATATTTTCATCTCTGTTCGAGAAATACCGAATGCCCGACGCAATGATGATAAGCCCGAAAACCGTAGCCACAGAGAGGGCGATGTGCGTTTTGTTTTCGATAACAAACAGCAGCATTCGGCGTGATAATGTCAGAAACTCATCCGGCTCCTTGAGAAGCACTTTCCTTGATACTTTCTTTTTTGCCAATTTTTCCTCCTTGTCAAATGTTAAAAAAAAATGTGATTGTTACAGACTTCGGATATTGTAAAACGGGTTTTAAACCCGTTCTACAGCTAAAATTTCGCCCGGCGGCTCATTTCAGCACTCCATTTCAGCACTCCGGATATTGTAAAACGGGTTTTAAACCCGTTCTACTGCTGAAATTTCGCCTTGCGGCTCATTTCAGCACTCCGGATATTGTAAAACGGGTTTCAAACCCGTTCTACTGCTGAAATTTCGCCTTGCGGCTCATTTCAGCACTCCGGATAATGTCTATAATTCTTTCCTTATCCTTTCCCAGCCTTCCTGCGGAATACTTGCGCCCACGACCCGGCAGACTTCATAGCCGCATAATGAAGCGATTTTCCCGCATATTTCAAGCGGATAGCCCTTTACCAGTCCGAACAGAAAACCCGATGCCCACAAATCCCCCGCGCCGGTGGTGTCAACCACGCCGCCGGTTCCGGCAGCCGGTATCTTTATGATACTGCCCTCATGCGAAATAAAACTCCCCCGTTTTCCGACTTTCAGCACGGCAAATTCCGCTTTTTCCGAAAGCGATTTTATCGCCTCTGTCTCATCGGAATGTCCGGTAAACACCCTTGCTTCATCCTCATTGGCGATGAGAATATCAACAAAATCAGCTATCAGCGTTTCCAGAAAATCCTTTGCCGATTCCACCACCGTGAAATTAGCAAGGTCTAAAGACACCCGCGCACCGCAGCGTTTGGCACTGTTCATAACCGCCAGCAGCACCTCTCTGTTAAAAAGCAGATAGCCTTCGATATGAACAATCGCCGCATCTTTGAAATATTCGTCTTTTATTTCCGCAGCCGTGATTTCCGACGATGCGCCGAGACAGGTCAGCATGGAGCGCTGCGCGTCCGGCGTGATGATCGAAAGCACCCTGCCCGTCGGCGACGGCGATTTCAGCAGTACGGGTTCCACCTGATTGCTTTTCAGACCCGCCTCGAAAAATTCTCCGAGGGCGTCTGCGCCCCGCTTGCCCGCAAAACGGGCAGAGCCGCCGAGGTTTCCGATGCCGATAAGCGTATTGCAGGCAGAGCCGCCCGGAACAACAGAAGGCTTGCTTGGGGTCTGCGTCAGCATATATTCAATGAATTGGCTGTCAACATACACCATCCCGCCTTTTAACACCCGTGCTTTTTTCAGAAAATCTTCATTTTCACGGATCAGTATGTCAATGAGCGCGGAACCGATGCCCACAACTGTCTGCCCCCTTTTCTTGTCAGTTTCAGTCATCTGTCTTTTTTTTCTCCTGAAATAAAGTTTCTAGCAAAGTCCGCAAAGAGCGCAGAGACCCTTCGCTACGCTCAGAGTGACAAGACCCTGAGGGTTTTAAAAACCCTCAGGGTCCGGGTGACTTTCTTTCTTTACCATACCAGACTTTTGTTTATCCATCCTTTTTCTCCGTCCGCGTGCTGAATCTGAATCCAGTCGCCTTTGCGTTCCAGTTCTTTGAACGGGACTCCTTTTTCAGCCGTGAAGGCTATTCCGAAATCCTCACCGGGGCCGGAACGGACATTGCATTTGTTTTTGATTACGATCACCGAAGGATAATCACGGACAATACTTTTCTGTATCCAGCCTTTATCTCCTTCAAAGTCCTGAAACTGATACCAGTCTCCTGATGTTTTGATCACGTTCAGGGGATGGTATCTTTCCACTTTCCACAAAAGATCATACTGCGTTCCCGGTCCCGACCGGATATTGGCTGTGGGAACATCAACAGTGACACGGGCTGCCGATGCAATACCGGCAGACATAAGCATCAGGCTTATAATGAAAAAAAAGCAGCGTTTCATTTTCAATCCTTTCCTGAAAATCGGATGTGATGAATAGGTTTTTAGCGAAAATCTCTGTGAATTTCAAGAAAATTCTAAGGGAAATCAAAAAGCGGAACTTGCAAATCGGAGGGCTTTCAATATTCCGCAGGGGCATGCCGGCGGCGCGCCCCTACACTTCCGCTTTTCCGTTTTGTTCAAAATAGAATTTAAAATCAGGGAGTTTCAGACAGGTGAGTTTGTTTCCGTAAACGGCTCCGGTATCAATACCGACTTTGTTCGGGCGTATCAGAGGTTCGAGAAAAGGCGTGTGTCCGAATATCACCTTTTTTCCGAAATCATAATCCGAATCAATAAATTCGTTGCGTATCCAGAGAAGGTCATCCGGGTCCTGCTTTTCCAGGGGAATATTTGCCCTCAGCCCCGCATGGACAAAGATGTAATCATCCGTTTCGTAATAAAGCAAAAGAGATTTGAAAAAATCAATATGTTCCGGCGGAATCGGCGTCGGCTTTCCGGAACTTTTTCTCAGATAGCTTTCAAGCGTGTCTTTTCCGCCGTTCATCATATAGGTCAGCTTGTCGGGACCATCCAGATAATTTAAAAACATATCTTCGTGGTTGCCTTTTAAAAATACAATATTCCGGCAGCGTTTTTTCAGATTGAGCAGATATTCCACGACTTCAAAGGAAGCGGGACCCCGGTCAATGTAATCGCCGACAAAAACAAGCGTGTCATTTTCAAAATCAATGTCAAGCTTGTCCATAAGCGCAATCAGTTTGTCTGCGGAACCGTGAATGTCACCGATGGCAAAAATATTTCCCATTGTCTGTCCGTAATTCCGATAGAGGCACACCGGCGGCGTTCCTCTATCTCAATTAGACATTATCGGAAATAAAAAAAGGTTCTCGCAAAGCACGCAGAGGGCGCAAAGGAATGCAGAGCGACCCAAGCTGAGAACAGATCAAATCGCTTATAGGCGACCCAAGCTGAAAACAGATTCTGTTTTCAGCCGGGCGCTTTACTCTGTGGTCTTTGCGTTCTTTGCGGGACCGATTTTAATATCGCTTTTAATAAAAAGGGGGCAGCCGCTTATTTCCGATAATGTCTATTATTAACATATCATAAAAACAGGCCTCGGTCTGTCAAGCCGTGTGATTCCCTCTTCAATTGCTGCCTGTACGGCAGTTTCATATTCTGTTTTCGATGGAAAACCGGCAAGTTCTTCAACCTCGGCAGCCCTGCCGCAGGGTCTGTACTGCGCCATTA
>JAIFKL010000328.1 GCA_020049595.1 Desulfobacteraceae bacterium | reverse complement strand
AAGACTGATCTTCCATGACCGGACTTTGCTCGTTTTTGTCATTGACATTCACGGTGACAGTTGCAGTGTCGGAGGTCGTATCTAAGCCGGGCCCGTCCGACACACGAAGCGTCAGCGAGTATGCTGTTTTATTTTCATAATCCAATTGAGCCGTATTGCTGAGGCTGATTTCTCCGGTAGCGGTGTTGAGAACAAAAATATTTTCTGCATTTCCGGCAAAGATGCTGTAAGTCAGGGCAGGCGAATCCGGATCAATTGCAAATACCGTTCCGATCCATGTTCCGCCCGGACTGTTCTCGTCAACAGAAAAGGTCTGATCGTTTACGATTGGCGGATCATTTACGTCTTTGAGATTCACCGTAATGATTGCCGAACCGGAATAAACGCCGTCGGAGGCCTGAACCGTGAGGAAAAACACCGGCTCGGATTCATAATCCAACTGACTGCTGTCCGCCACAGTGATCTGTCCGCTGCTGCTGACGGCAAAGGCATTGTCTGTATTGCCCGACAGAATGCCAAAGACCAGCGTATCGTTGTTGGGATCGCTGGCAGATACCGCGCCGACTGCCGTACCGTTTGCACTGTTTTCATTAAGGGAAAATGCCGCGCTGTTTACCGAAGGGCTTTTATCAGCCACCGTTACGTTTACGATGATCAGCGCTGTATCGCTCTCAGCCCCGTCCGACACTTCAACCGTAAGCGTATAGCTTCCCGTACCCAATTGTCCGGCGGCGATGAGCGTGATTTGTCCGGTGGTCCCGCTGATCGCAAAAACAGTGTTTGTGTTGCCGCCGGTGATGCGGTAAGTCAGCGGATCAGATTCAGGATCCGCGGCAGCAACTTTGCCGACAACCGTACCGTCGGTACTGTTGTCTTTAAGAGGAAATGTCTGATTTTCTACGACAGGCGCTTCATTCACATCGGCGATGTTTACGGTGACAGTTGCGGTATCGGAGGTCGTATCTAAGCCGGGGCCGTCCGAGACCTGAACGGTCAGCAGATAGGATGCCGAGCTTTCATAATCCAATTGGGAACGGTCTTTGAGCGTGATTTGTCCTGTGTTTCCGTTGACGGCAAAAACATTGCCCGTATCGCCGGCAGTGATGCTGTAAGTCAGCGGATCAGATTCAGGATCAACGGCAGCAATTTTGCCCACAATCGTACCGTCGGGACTGTCTTCTTTAAGAGAAAATGTCTGATTTTCCACGACAGGCGCTTCATTCACATCGGCGATATTTACGGTGACGGTTGCGCTGTCGCTATAAACGCCGTCCGAGACCTGAACGGTCAGCAGATAGGATGCCGAGCTTTCATAATCCAACTGCCTGCTGTCGGCGACGGTCATCTGTCCGGTGAGGCTGCTGATCGCAAAGGCATTGCCCGTATCGCCGGCGGTGATGCTGTAAGTCAGCGCAACTGTATCCGTGTCTTTTGCCGTCATTTTGCCGAGAACCGTGCCGTCTGCGCTGTTTTCATCCAAAGAGAATGTCTGTCCGTACATCACCGGCGGATACACCGTGTTTTTATAAATGACCGAATTTATATTGGCAGTTGTGTTGTTGTGCATGTTTGCCACAGCCAGATAATCATAACCGCCGATGTTGAAATAAGACCAGTTCATTGCCCCGTGCGTGGGAACAGACACAAATTCTGAAAAACCCGTTTCGCTCCAGCGGTAAATTTTTGAATAGGTATTGAAATTCTGCTGATTATTCCGCCAGTTTGCCACTGCCAAATAGTGATTTTTGCCGATGGTGAAAAATTCCCAGTCATTGGCGCCTGAAGTAACAATGTTTTGAAATTCGACAAAATTTGTGTCGTCCCAGCGCCAGATTTGCGAATTTATCTCATAAACTTTGTCTATCCGCCAGTTGGCAATTGCCAGATAATGTTTGTCCTCAATGGTAAAAAATTCCATGTCAGTGGCGCCGTTTGTGGGAAAAGACTGAAATTCGGCAAATTCTTCGCCGTTCCATTTATAAACTTTTGAAGTATTGATATAGGTTGAACCGTTAAAAGAATTTGCGATTGCAAAATAAGGAATACCATTAATTATAAAAAATTTGCATGCCATCGCGCCGATGGTCGGAATCGCCTGAAATTCGTCGAATTTTTCGCCGTTCCATTTATAAATCTTTGAACTGACGCTGTGGGAGGTCTCATCCCGCTGGTTTGCCACTGCCAAATAATGCACTTCTCCGATGCTGAAAAATTCCCAGTCCGATGCCCCGAATGTGGGAATCGTCTGAAATTCGTCAAATTTTTCACCGTTCCATTTATAAATCTTTGAATCTATAGTGTATTTGGGAGGGTTATAGTTATTTGCCACTGCCAGAAAATGATCGGCGCCGATGCTGAAAGCTTCCCAGTCAAAGCCGTAATTCGTGGGAATCGCCTGAATTTCAACAAATTTTTCGCTGTTCCATTTATAAATCTTTGAATCCAAATTGACATCTTTGTCGTCAAAAGAGTTCGCCACTGCCAGAAAATAAAGATTGTCAAAAGTAAAAAATTTCCAGTCAAAAGCGCCGCTGGTGGGAACAAGCTGAAATTCCTGAAAATCAGGTTCCTGAGCATCGGCAGGTCCGATGCCGCAGATCATAAACATGCCTGTTATGAGAATCATAACAGCAACAATGCTTTTGAAATTTGCTATAAAAGTATTTTCCATTTTCATGATATTTCTCCTTATTCAAAAAAACATTTGTCTGAAAACTGTCGTTCCGCTTTTCTGCATTTGAAAGTACATTTGAACACCGCAGCCGGGATAAAACTTCCCGATAAAGTCTTTTATATCGGAAAAGTTCTGACCGAGCAAGTGTTTTGCTTCTCTCATTCTGTTTTTTATCGGTAATCTTCTATATTTTTCAGCATGTTGAAAGCAAAAAAAAATCAGGGCGTCCCAAGCTTGAAAAACTTGGGACGCCCTGATTTTTTATAATTTCATGCACAGCCCTGGTGTTCAGACAATCCTGCTCATTTCGGCTTGCGCGGAGTTACTGTTACCGCATTTCAAACAACGCTCCGATTTTTCCGTAATCTTTTTTCATCTGTGCATACACCGGCTTTCCCACCATAAAAGCATAAATCTCATCTGCCTTTTTCTCAGGGTCAATATCTGCAAAGGCTTTCGGATACAGTATGTTGGCGATGGCGTAAGCATCTGCCGGCGCGGTTTCAACATTGGTCGTATAGGAATTGAAGGGCATCAGGGTATAAACCTGTTTATTCTGAAATGCTTTCAATGCCTTGTAATTCCGAGCATTTTTTAAAATCTTGGCTTTCCATGATCTGCTTTGCATTCATGAGTTTTCTCCTTTATGCTTCTTCAAATTCTTTTATTATTTTTTCCAACCATTCCGGAGATTTGGGATTTTCAGCACTGTGATAGCCCCGCACATAAGGCTTGATGTCAATGACCGGGCTGCCGTCAACGGCTTCAAGCCCCTGAACTTTAAGAATATTGCCTTTTCTCTCAATCAGCTTTACCGCAGTGAGCAATACCGGATTGGGTCTTGCGGGGCTGCATGTGGCAAAAATGCCTTTTTTGGGTACTTCTTTCAGCCCCATGGGATGAACTTTGGTCAGCTTGCGGCTTTCAGGCGGAACTTTGTGCGCCCAGTACAGAATATTCAGATGCGAATGTCCTTCAATATCGTCCAAAAGTTCTGTCAGAGAAGGCTCAATCTCGATCTCTGAAATCAGGGTTCTGATTTTATCCCGCTCTGCTCTGACATTTTTCAGCTTTTCTTTCAGGGTGATACCGTCTTTGTCAGAACGCAGCACCGGTTCTTTGATTTCGCTTCTGATGATGCCTACGGGTTTTAAAACAATGTCGTTCATTACGGTTTTCTCCTCATCATTTTCCGATTCCTTTTGATTCATTCATAACATACTGATATTAATCAAATAAAAAGCCATGAACGTACAGACAGATTCATCTGTCAATACCTTCATGGCGTTATATTTTTTTGATTTCCGATTAAACTGTGAGTTACGCAGTTGAATTTTTGGCAGTGATGCGGCGGCGGACATTCCCGACATTCTGAAAACAGCTCGCAACTGTGTTTTTTTATTTCAACTGCGCAACTTTAAATGCTAAGGGATTCTTCCCTTCAGTTAAATAATTGAGAATTGAGAAGTGAGAAGTGTTTATTTCTCAATTCTCAATACAATAAAGATGTTTTCTCGCATCTTTTTCTTGGGATGTCAAGTTTTTTTTTCAGGACTTACGCAGTTTGAAATTAACTTTCTGCTATTATTTTATAAGACTTGATAATTGCCGCGTTGTGTTACGTCAAATAACAGACCTCCTGCAAAACTGAAGTTGACACAACATCAGACAGATGATAAACAGATTTTTATACCTGCCTTGGAACTTTGTTTTTAAGAATATCCCGTTTTTTTGAAAACAGTTTGCATAAAGACAAATGGCATGTCTGACTTATTGCATAAGATGATGTTGGAAATACAGGGAATACGGAAAGCAGTTATTTCAGATGAAACTTATACAATTTTAAGACTATCAGATCGGGACCTTGCACAATGACCTCATTATTTCTGATATTTAACCACAAACTTACACCTGAACAGGAGAATGATGCGAAAGTTTCTTTGCAGATAAACCGCATTGCTGAAATGCCTTCGCATCTCAAAGAACTATGGCAGCAGATTCCGTCTGATCTGTCTGAAATTAATGATTATTTAACACCTTTCAGAGACTGGCTTCATGCCGAATCTGTAGAAAATGACTATGCGCTGATTCAGGGAGATTTCGGCGCATGTTTTCTCATGGTGGATTTTGCATTTGAAATCGGGCTGATTCCGATTTACGCGACTACCCGGCGTGAAGTGCTTGAAGAAAGGCTGACAGACGGAAATATAAAACTGACTCATCAGTTCAGGCATCAGCGATTCCGAAAATATGAAAAATAAATATGCACGGTGAGAAAAAAGACTCATTGTCTCTCGCAGAGACGCAAAGTGCGCAAAGGGAAAAAAGATAAATAACATCTTTAAATTCTTAGCGTTCTTAGCGTTCTTTGCGAGAAACCTCTATTTCCGGTCTTGTCCTGTATGTACGGAAACACCCGGCGCGTCAATCGCCTTCATGATGCGGTCGGTTTCCGTGAGCGCAACGATAATTTTCTGGTAGTGCAGAATGTCGTCAAACGACAAAGTTCTGCCCTGCCGGTCTTTGAGCCATTTCTGCGCGGGCTGATACCCGCCGATGTAGAACTCCCATGCTGTCAGCGGTATTCGGTCAAAATACTGGCTGTCGTTGATCCGAATGCGACCGAGTTTGTTCTCGGCGTCGTAGAGTTCCCAGTCTTTTTTGCTGATTTTACGGGTGATTGTGTTGTCGCCGTCTTCGGGATATGCGGTGATGAACTGCTCAACTTTCGGGCTTTCGAGCAGGTGGATTCGGCGCAGTTCGCCGCCCAATACGGCAAGCCGCCAGAATGTATCCGCATTTTCGGGATACGGCACACGGGGAAAGTCAATTTTCAGAAATTCTTTGTATGTCTCCCGATAGCTCGGAGAATGCAGCACCGCATAGATGTAGTCAAGGATGTCAATCGGAGCGAATGTCGAAGCCGTCGAATCTTTTTCCGCCGCAAA
>JAIFKL010000301.1 GCA_020049595.1 Desulfobacteraceae bacterium | reverse complement strand
TAATTAATTATATTATTTTTTTCTTTGCTATCTTTGCGTACTTTGCGTGCTTTGCGAGAGAAAAAAAGTTTCTCGCAAAGTACGCAGAGAGCGCAGAGAAAAGCTTTTTATAAAAAAAGACATAATATGAAACTTTCCGCTCTGTTCCTTTGCGTCCTTTGCGAGAAACTTGTGATTAGCTTTTTATTGATTTTTCAAAAAAATGGGTTTATCTTATATTTTTTTTAAAAAAGGAAGGATGTAATGACGCCGCAGGAAGAAAAACAGATTAGCGAATGGAACGCCGGATACGCTGATAATATTCAGCTTCGTCTCATTCTGACAGCAGATAAACGGAGTGCGGAATTGCGTGAATTTTGCGATGCGCTCTCCCGTTTTGCGCCGAAAATTCGTATCATCAAAGAAAAAGAAGAATGGGCTGAACTGCCCGCGATTCAGATCGGAACAGGACTGAGCTATCATGCGATTCCTTCGGGAACCGAACTTTCGCCTTTTTTAGAATCGCTGAACATGCTCGCGAGCAAATCGGAACAGATGCCTGCACACATCCGGGAATATCTCAATAAAATCGAAATGCCCGCGATGCTCCGCATCTATGTTTCCGGACAATGCCCTTTCTGCCCTGTTGCGCTCCGGCAGTTGGCTCCGCTGATTTCAGCAAATGACTTCATCCGCCTCAGCGTCATTGATGCTTTTCTTTTCCCGGAAATGGCGCAGGCTGACAATATTCAGTCCGTGCCGACTCTGCTGTTGGAGAAGCATTTCCGATGGACCGGCTCAGTGCCGGTAGAAGAAGTTCTGAAAATCATCGTCACACGGAATCCCGCCGACATCGGCGCTGAGTCAATGGCGCAGATGATTGCGGAAGGAAACGCGTTCCGGCTTTCGGATATGATGTTGGAAAAAGGAACTATTTTTCCCGCATTCGTTGACCTTCTGGCTCATGAGCAATTTTCTGTGCGTCTCGGCGCAATGGCGGCAATGGAAGAAATTGCCGCGCAAAATATCTCGCTGGCGAGAGACATTGTTGAGCCTTTGTGGGCGCAATTTCAGAAGCAAAATGAGCAAATCAGAGGAGACATTCTTCATATTCTCGGAGAAACCGCAGACAGCAATATGCTGCCGAGATTAAAGCAGATTTCAGAGGGGCAGTATAACGAAGATATTAGAGAAACTGCACAGGAAGCCATAGAAAAAATTGAGAAAAGAGAGATAAAAACGTCATGAAAACGCCGAAGAGCGAAAAAGATAAAAGTGAAAAAGGAACTGAAAAAATGACCGTAAGTGATACTACGCCTCCGCCCAATTTTATCCGAAACATTATTGAAGATGACTTAAAAACCGGCAAATACGGCAGCCGCGTTGTGACCACCCGCTTTCCGCCGGAACCCAACGGCTATCTGCATATCGGACACGCCAAATCCATCTGCCTGAATTTCGGTTTCGGCATTGAATACAAAGGCAGATGTCACCTGCGCTTTGACGACACCAACCCGAGCAAAGAAGATGTCGAATATGTGGATTCCATCAAAGCCGATGTGCGCTGGCTCGGATTCGACTGGGGCGAGCATCTGCACTATGCGTCTGACTACTTTGCACAGCTTTATAACTATGCAGTGCAGTTAATCAAAGACGGGAAAGCTTATGTTGACAGCCTGAGTGCGGATGAAACCCGTGAATACCGAGGCACGCTGACAGAGCCGGGAAAAGAAAGTCCGTACCGAAAGCGTTCTGTGGAAGAAAATCTTGACTTGTTTGCGCGGATGAAAGCCGGAGAATTTAAAGACGGCGCGCATGTGCTGAGAGCAAAGATAGATATGGCTTCTCCGAATCTGCTCATGCGGGATCCCACGCTGTACCGTATTCGGAATGTCTCACATCACCGGACCGGCGATAAATGGTGTATCTACCCCATGTATGATTTTACGCATTGTCTTTCGGATTCGATAGAGGAGATAACGCATTCAATCTGTACGCTGGAATTTGAAAACAACCGTCCGCTCTATGATTGGGTGCTTGACCAGCTCAAGGTTTATCATCCGCAACAGATTGAGTTTGCCCGGCTGAACCTCACCTACACGGTTCTGAGCAAGCGAAAGCTCATCGAATTGGTGACAGGCAGCTATGTGAGCGGATGGGATGATCCGAGAATGCCGACGATTTCAGGATTGCGCCGCCGCGGCTACACGCCTGAAGCCATACGGAATTTCTGTGAGCGCATCGGCGTGGCAAAGCGGGACAGCACGGTGGATATGGCTTTGCTCGAATACTGTATTCGGGAAGACTTGAACAAACGGGTGCCGCGGGCGATGGCGGTTCTGCGTCCGCTTAAAGTCGTTATTGTCAACTATCCCGAAGGAGAAGTAGAAGAATTAGACGCGATAAACAATCCCGAAAACCCTAATGCAGGAACACGCAAGGTTCCGTTTTCACGGGTTTTATATATTGAACAGGAAGACTTCCGGGAAAACCCGCCGAAAAAGTTTTTCCGTCTGTCTCCGGGCAGTGAAGTGCGGCTGAGATACGCCTATTTCATCAAATGCGAGGAAGTCATAAAAGATGAAAATACCGGCGATGTAGTTGAACTTCGCTGCACCTACGATCCTGCGACACGCGGGGGAGACGCGCCTGACGGACGGAAAGTCAAGGCAACGCTGCATTGGGTTTCTGCGTCCCACGCGGTCAAAGCCCAAGTGCGTTTGTATGACTATTTGTTCAGCAAAGCAAATCCGGCGGACGAAAAAGAATGCCCGGATTGGAAATCCTGCCTGAATCCAAATTCCTTGGAAACACTCACGGAATGCCGCCTTGAGCCGAGTTTAGCTCATGCAAAACCCGGAGATCGCTATCAGTTTGAGCGAATGGGCTATTTTTGCGCTGATAGTGATTCTAATCAAGGTTCGCTGATTTTCAACCGCACAGTGACATTGCGTGACGAATGGGCGAAAATTGAGAAAGGACAGAGTAAAAAATGAGAAGCGAATTTCTGCCCTTTTCCCGCCCTTCTATCACGGAGGGAGATATTGCCGCGGTCGGCGATGTGCTTCGTTCCGGCTGGATTACTACCGGACCCAAGAACACCGAATTTGAACAGAAATTTTGTGAATATATCGGATGCGCCGGCGCTGTTGCGCTGACATCGGCTACGGCAGGAATGCACCTTGCGCTGTATGCGCTTGGCATCGGCCCCGGCGATGAAGTCATTACGCCTTCGATGACATGGGTTTCTACTGTAAATCTCATTGTCATGGCAGGCGCAACGCCGGTTTTTGCCGATATTGACAGAGACACGCTCATGGTTTCCCCAGACTCGGTAAAAGAAGTCTTGAGCAATCGAACACGAGTCATTATTCCTGTTCATTTTTCCGGGGCTGCGGCTGATATGGAACCCCTTCGCCGCATTGCTGCGGAGCGAGATATTTTTCTCGTGGAAGACGCGGCTCATGCGGTGGGAACGGAATACAAAAATGAGCGAATCGGCAGGAAAGGGACGTCTGTTTTTTCTTTTCATCCCATAAAGAATATGACTACCGGAGAAGGCGGCATGTTCTGCTCGGATGATCCGAAGCTTTTGGAGCGTATCCGCAGGCTCAAATTTCACGGTCTCGGCGTGGATGCTTATGACCGCGACATGCAGGGCAGATCGCCGCAGGCGCAGGTGTTAGAGCCGGGCTACAAATACAACATGACGGACATCTCCGCCGTGCTGGGCATACGGCAGTTAGAACGCCTTGAGACATTCAATAATAAGCGCGCCGAGTTGGCAAAACTTTACACTGAAAAGCTTTCCGATATTGAGGAAATTCTGCCGCTTTCAATGCCGAATTATGATTTCACTCACTCGTGGCATTTGTTCATTGTGCGTTTAGATATTGAAAAAGCCGGATTCAGCCGGGATCAATTCATGCAGAAGCTCAAGGAAAGGCATATCGGAACAGGTCTTCACTTCAGAGCTGTGCATCTTCAGAAATACTACACTGAAGTTATGGGAATGAAAGCCGGTATGCTGCCTCATACCGAGTGGAATTCCGAGCGGATATGTTCGTTGCCGCTTTTCCCGGATATGACAGTTGAAGATGTGGACGATGTAGTAAATGCGATAAAGGACGTATTGAAAAAATGAATGAAATCAGTTTAGTATCGGTTGTTATCCCGGTATTTAACGAGGAATTGAATCTCGATGAACTTATCACGCGGTGTCTGTCAGCGTGCCGTAGCGTGAAACTGCCCTTTGAGATTATTTTGGTTGACGACGGCAGCGCGGATCAGTCCGCAAAAAAAATCACGGACGCGGCAAAATCTCACTCAGGAGAGATTATCGGCGTTTTTCTGAACAGAAACTACGGGCAGCACGCCGCAGTCATGGCAGGTTTTTCCGAAGCCCGTGGAGATATTATCATAACGCTCGATGCGGATTTGCAGAATCCGCCGGAAGAAATTCCGAAATTAGTCGCTAAGACCAGCGAGGGATTTGATGTCGTCGGCAGTGTGCGGATGGCGAGACAGGACAGCTTTTTCCGCCGTATTGCCTCTTTTCTCATCAACAAAGCTGTGCAGAAGCACACAGGCGTGATGATGCACGACTACGGCTGTATGCTGCGCGCCTACCGCCGGAACATCGTTAAAGCCATGCTGCAATGCCATGAGCGCAGCACCTTTATTCCTGTGCTTGCCAATACCTTTGCCCGGAATACGACCGAGATTGAAGTCGCTCACAGCAAGCGTTTAGCAGGCGATTCAAAATACAGCTTGTGGAAATTAGTCAATCTTCAGTTTGATCTGATGACCAGCATGACGACCTTTCCGCTTCGACTCCTGAGCCTGCTGGGTGCGGTTATATCCGCTACGGGCGTGGGTTTCGGCTTCTTTCTTCTCATCATGCGGCTGATCTACGGTTCCGACTGGGCGGTGCAGGGCGTTTTTACGCTCTTCGCTATTCTGTTTATCTTCATCGGCGCGCAATTCGTAGGAATGGGGCTGCTCGGTGAATACATCGGCAGAATATACCACGACGTAAGAGCGCGCCCGCGATACTTCATCGAAAGCGTTGTCGGCAGATAGTCCTAAAACCTGAAACTTAAAACCTGAAACTTTTTTTAATGAAAACAATCGTCTTAGCTTATCATAACATCGGCTGTGCGGGCATTGAAGCCTTGTTGCGGAACGGGTTCGACATTGCTGCGGTCTTTACTTATCGGGATGACCCCGGAGAAAACATCTGGTTCGCATCGGTGGCAGAGTTTGCCGCGTCCCGGAATCTTCCGGTTTTTGCTCCCGACAACATTAATCATCCGATATGGGTTCGTAAAATCAGGGAATTATCGCCGGATATCCTTTTTTCTTTTTACTACCGGGATATGATCAAATCGCCCATTCTTGAGATTCCGAAAAACGGATGTCTCAACCTGCACGGTTCCCTGCTTCCGAAATATCGGGGCAGATGTCCCCTCAACTGGGTGCTGGTAAACGGCGAGAAAGAAACCGGCGTCACGCTTCATTATATGACGCCTCGCCCCGACGACGGTGATATTGCCGGTCAGAAACAAATCGAAATCACATATAACGACACCGCAAAAACGCTTCACGAAAAGGCTGCAAAAGCCGCATCGCTGTTGTTAGATGAACTGCTTCCGAAAATCAAAGACGGAACCGCGCTGCGTATTGTTCAGCATCACGAGAACGCGAGCTATTTCGGTGGACGCCGACCCGAAGACGGTGAAATCTCTTGGACGGAAAGTTCTAATGAGATACGAAATTTAGTGCGGGCAGTGACGCTGCCCTATCCCGGCGCGTTTACTTATCTCGGAGACAGAAAATGTCTCTTCTGGTCTGTCACGGAAATGCCGGAGTCTAAGGCATCGGTCAATCCGGGAACTGTGATTTCCACAAATCCCTTAGTCATTGCCTGCGGAGAAAAAGGCGCAGTTCGGGTGGATTTCGGGCAACAGGAAGGCGGCATTTATGTCAGCGGCACACAGCTTGCCCGTGAACTCGGCATCGCTGCGGGCATGTGTTTCGGCTCATGCGCCAGTGTCCGTGCGGCGGCAAAGAAAAAAAAGAGCGTCCTGATTCTCGGCATTGATGGGTTTATCGGGAATGCCCTGAGCGAGCGGCTTTTGGAGAGCGGAAAATACGATGTTCACGGAATGGACCTGCACTCGAACTATATTCGGCGATTCCTCAACACGCCCGGATTTCACTTCCATGAAGGAGACATTGCGATTCACCGGGAATGGATTGAATATCACATCCGAAAATGCGATATAGTCATTCCGCTCGTTGCCATTGCCACGCCCATTGAATATACTCGCAATCCTTTGCAGGTATTTGAACTCGATTTTGAAGAAAATCTGCGGGTCGTCAGATACTGCGTGAAGTACAGAAAGCGGATTATTTTTCCTTCAACTTCAGAAGTTTACGGCATGTGCAATGAGGAGAACTTTGACGAAGACAATTCCAAACTCATTCTCGGTCCGATTCGGATGCAGCGATGGATTTACTCCTGTTCTAAACAACTGCTTGACCGGGTTATCTGGGCTTACGGACAGCAACAGCATTTGCAGTTTACGCTGTTTCGTCCCTTCAACTGGATCGGACCCAGACTTGACAGCCTTGCCTCTGCCCGGATCGGGAGTTCACGAGCTATTACGCAGTTGATTTTAAATCTCGTGGAAGGCACGCCGATTCAGTTTATTGACGGCGGGCAGCAGAAACGCTGTTTTACCGATGTTTCCGACGGCATCGAATGTCTCTATCGAATCATTGAGAACAAAGGCGGCGCGTGTGACGGACAGATTATCAACATCGGCAACCCGGACAATGAGGCGAGTATTCGCGAACTGGCGCAGATTCTGAAAGCAAAATTCGAGCAACATCCGCTACGGTCGAAATTTCCGCCGTTTGCCGGTTTTCGGGAGGTCGAAAGCCGCTCGTACTACGGAGACGGCTATCAGGATGTGCAGCATCGGAAACCGAGTATTCGGAATGCCCGGCGTTTTGTAAATTGGACGCCGGTAGTAGGACTTGAGCAGTCGGTAGAACAGACGCTTGATTTTTTTCTGCGCGAGGCATTGAATGAGCATTAAGGTTCTCGCAAAGGCGCAAAGTCCGCAAAGAATATTTCAACATCTTTAAATCTTTGCGAGAGATTTCACCGCTTCACATAAGTAGGGGCAACCCCCTGTGGTTGCCCTTGTTATTCTTGTAGATGGATGGGGTAAGCACAGGGGCTTACCCCTACAGAGACAATTGAACATTTTATATTTTTTTAAAAAAACATCATGAGTAAAAAAAAGAAAAAAACAAGTAAAACTGAACAAAGTATGCCGGTTCAGAGCGCACAGACGCCGAAGCCGGAAATGTCTCTTGACATTAACCAGATATTTATGACTGCCGTACAGTGCCATCAGAAGGGACAGGCAAGTGAAGCAGAACTGCTTTACCGAAAAATCCTTGAAGTCAAACCGGATCATTCGGACGCGTTCCATTTACTGGGTATTATTGCACACAACAAGAATAATTGCGAACAGGCAATTGAACTTATTGACAATGCCATTCGGATTTTTCCGCAAAATCCCATGTATTACTACAACAAAGGCAACGTCTTTATCTCTCAACGCAAATTTGAAGATGCGGTTGCCTGCTATAAAAAAGCGTTTGAAATCAAACCGGATTATACCGAGGCTTATAACAACGCGGGAAGCGCGTTAAAAGATTTGGGCAAGCCCGAAGAATCCCTTGTCTATTATCGGAAAGCATTGGAACTGAATCCGAACTATGTTGAAGCCCATTATAATATGGGCATCGTGTTGGATGAACTGCGCCGCGCCGAAGAAGCCGCGGCGTCTTTCCGCAAAGCTATCGAAATCAATCCCAACCACGCGGAAGCCTATTATAATATGGGCATGGCGCTGGTTGATCTCGGCAGAACCGCAGAAGCTATCGCTGCATACCGCAAAGCCTCGGAAATCAGACCGGACTATATCGAAGCCTACAATGAGTTAGGTATTGAGTTGAACAACAAAGGCAGAACCGCAGAATCGCTTGACTGCTATCGGAAAATTCTTCAAATCAAGCCGAACTGCGCCGAAGCCTACAATAATATGGGTGTTGCGTTGCGAAATCACGGCGATCCTGAAGAAGCAGTTGTCTGCTATCACAAGGTCTTGGAAATAGAACCCAACAATGCTGTCGCTCACAGTAACCTATTATTTTCGCTGCAATATACTTCAGATCACAGCGCAGAGTGGTTATTTGAGCAGCATCGGAAATGGAATGAAATTCAGGGAATGCCTTTAGAAAAAGAGATTCTACCCCATCTCAATGATCCGACTCCGGGCAGGCGTATCCGCATAGGCTATGTCTCTCCTGATTTTCGCAGCCATTCCTGCGCCTACTTCATACAGCCGCTTCTTGCCTCGCATGATAAGACAAAAGTAGAAATCTTCTGTTACTCGGACGTACAGCGGGGAGACGAGATCACGCAGCGGATTAAAAGCATTGCCGACCATTGGTTCGACTCGACAAAAAAGAGTCATGAAGTCATTGCCGAACAGATTCGCAAAGACCGCATTGATATTCTCGTTGACCTTGCCGGACACACTGCAAAGAACCGGTTGATCGTCTTTGCCCGGAAACCTGCGCCGATTCAGGTAACATGGTTAGGCTACCCGGATACTACCGGTATGGATGTCATGGACTACCGCTTCACCGATGCGGTCGCGGATCCGCCGGGGCTGACCGACAAATATGCAAGTGAAACGCTGGTCCGGCTGCCCGGATTTCTCTGCTATGAGCCGCCGGCACGGACCCCGGCGATCTCGTCTTTGCCGATTTACAAAAATCATTACATCACTTTCGCTTCTTTTAATAATCTGACGAAAACGACTGAAAAAGTAGTAAAAGTATGGTCGCAGATTCTGCATCAGGTTCCCCGATCCAGTCTGCTGCTGAAAAGCCGACAATTGGCAAATGAGTCAACCAAAGAGCGCTACTTAGAGATGTTTTTGAAAAACGGTATTCCTGCCGAGCGGATTATAACAATGCCCCGCACACCTACGCAGGAGGCGCATCTTGACGTTTACAGTCAGGTGGATGTTGCCCTTGATCCTTTTCCCTACAACGGCACCACGACTTCTTTTGAGGCATTGTGGATGGGCGTTCCTTTTATCACGCTCCGCGGCGACCGTCATGTCTCACGCGTGGGAACAAGCATTTTGACTCGTTTCGGATTAACCGGGCTGATCGCCAAAGATGAAGAAGACTACATCGCCAGAGCCGTATGGCTTGCCGGAGACATTAATCAGCTTGCCGGACTCCGTACTTCGTTGCGTCAGAAAATGCTCAATTCTCCGCTGTGTAATGCCAAAGCTTTTGCACAGTCGGTTGAAGCCGCGTATCAGAAAATGTGGGAGAAATGGTGTTCCCGTGAAGACAGAAACCGAGTCTTTTCTAAAAAGTATGACTATACCGAGTTTCAGATTTCAGCCGCAGATATACCGCGTCCCACGATTCCAGCGCCGCCCCCTGAGTTTGATATGAACAAAGAATTTCAGGCGGCGGTGAAGTATCACGAAAGCGGGGAACTATCCAAAGCTGAAGAAGTCTATCGGAAAATTCTTTCCTACAATCCGAACCATCCTGATGCACTGCATTTGCACGGCGTTATTGCCTTTCAGATTGACCAGCATGACGTTGCTATCACTGAAATCCGCAAAGCCATTCAGATCAATCCCTATAACGCGATTTACTATCACAATCTGGGGAGCGCGATGAGCAAACAGGGGATGATGGATGAAGCTGTCGAATGCTATCGCAAGGTTCTGTCGCTTCAGCCGGAATATGTCGAAGCCTATTCTAATCTGCTTCTTACTTTACAGTACGGTTCGGAACGGTCGAGGGAAGCAGTATTTGAGGAGCATCTCAAGTGGGATGAAATGTACGGAAAACCGCTCTTGTCAAAAATTCTGCCTCATACTAATGACTCGTCTCCCGGCAGACGGCTTCGTATCGGATATGTGTCTCCTGATTTCCGTAATCACTCATGTGCCTACTTTCTGGAGCCTCTGCTGAAGGCTCATGACAGAACACAGATAGAGATTTTCTGCTACGCCGAAGTGCAGCATTCCGATGAGATGACAGAGCAGATTCGGCGTCTTTCGGATCACTGGTACAGCACCTTAGAAAAAGGCAATGATGAGGTCGCCGAACAAATCCGCAACGACCGCATTGACGTTCTCATTGACCTTGCCGGACACACCGCAAAAAACCGTCTGCTGGTTTTTGCCCGAAAGCCTTCGCCGATTCAGGTGACATGGCTCGGATATCCGGATACTACCGGTATGGCAGTCATGGACTATCGTTTCACCGATGCGGTCGCCGATCCGGAAGGTTTTACGGATAAATATTTTACAGAAAAGCTGATCCGTCTGCCAAACGGATTCCTGTGTTATACCCCGCCGTCCTTGACTCCGGAGATAGCTTCATTGCCCTTTTTGAACAAAAATTATATCACATTCGGCTCTTTCAACAATATTATCAAGGTAAATGAAAGCGTTGTCCGAGTCTGGTCGCAGATTTTGCATAAGGTTCCGGGCTCGGTGCTTTTGCTCAAGAGCAGACAGTTTGTAAATGCCTCTATGCGCCAGAAGTATGTTGAATGGTTTGCGAAGAACAATATTCTTTCTGAACGAGTGATCCTACAGTCCCGAATCCCGGACAAGAAAGAACATCTCGCCCTATATCATCAGGTGGATATCGGTCTTGATCCTTTTCCTTACAATGGAACAACGACTACCTGCGAGGCGCTGTGGATGGGCGTTCCGGTGATTACCTTATGCGGAGATCGCCACAGAGCGCGAGTCGGGACAAGTATTCTCACCCGAATCGGTCTCACTGAATTAATTGCTTCAAGTAAAGCAGACTACATAGTCAAAGCGGTTCAGCTTGCAGGAGATATTCATCGCCTGAGCAGTCTCAGAGCCGGCCTGCGCGGTCGGATGCAAAATTCTCCTTTGTGCGACGCTGAGTCATTTGCCCGTTCTGTTGAATCTGCCTATCGCGAAATATGGGCGGCATGGTGTGAAAAAAGAGAAAAAGGAACCGTATTCCAAACCCCGGTCAACGGGTTTAATGTTCAAAAATCAACATTTGAAATCCCGGCAGCGCCGACAAATCCGATATTCCAAGTTGCAAATGCCGAATTTCCGAAACCCGCGCCGGTTACCGCTCCCCCTCCTTCGTCTCCTGCTCCTCCGGCTTCCGAATTTGACAATGACCTCCGCGCTGCTGTCCAGCTCCATCAGAGCGGACAGTTAGACAAAGCTGAGGAGATTTACAGGAAAGTGCTTGCCGTGAACCCGAATCATCCTGACGCGTTGCACTTGCTGGGAGTCAGCACGCATCAGCGAGGTCAGCACGGTCCAGCAGTGGAACTCATTCGTAAAGCCATTTCAGTGAATCCCCGAAATCCTTTTTACTACAATAACATGGGCATCGCACTCAAAGAATACGGAAAAATCGAAGAAGCTTTATTCGCATATCGCACTGCCGCAGAAATCAAACCGGACTACATGGAAGCCTATATCAATCTTTCGATGACCTTGAAAGAACAGGGCAGAAGCGACGAACTGATTGCCTGCTATCGCAAAATGCTGGAACTCAAGCCGGACTACCCTGAAGTCTATAACAGCATGGGCATTGCGTTGAAAGCAAAAGGCGAGTTAGATGAGGCAATTGCCTGTTACCGTAAAGTCATTGAAATAAAACCGGATTATGTGGAGGCATACATCAATCTGGGCAATGCCATGAAGTTCAAAGGCGACAGGGAACAGGCGGTTGATTACTACCGCAAGGCTTTGGCAATCCGCTCCGAATATCCCGAAGCTTACAACAACATGGGCGCAGCTTTAGAAGAACAAGGAAAATTAGATGAGGCAATTGAATGTTACCGTAAAGCCTTTGAAATCCGTCCCGACTATGCTGAAGCCTGCCATAATATGGGCAACACGCTCAAGAACAAGGGGAACTTGGAAGAGGCGATTGTCTCCTACCGTAAATCAATAGAGATCAAACCGAACTATGCCGAAGCCTATAACAGTCTTGGTATCGCATTAAAAGAACAGGGAAAATTTGATGAAGCTGTTGAATGCTACCGTAAGGCATTGGAACTTGAACCCAAAGGAACGGGCGCATACTATAATTTGGGAAATGCCTTGGGAGACATCGGAAAGGCGGATGAGGCGATTTCATGTTATCGGAAAGCATTGGAACTGAAACCGGAGTACGCCGAGGCTTACGTCAACATGGGCAATGTGCTGAAAAATCAAGGTAGAATTGATGAGGCGATTGCCAGCTACCGGGCCGCGATGCAGCTTCGGCCCGACTATCATCAGGCTCACAGCAATTTTCTCTTTACACTGCATTACGGCGGGGGATATGCACCTGACTGGATGTTTGAACAGCACCGCAAGTGGGATGAAGTCTATGCAAAGCCGTTGGCTGAAAAAATCTCAGCGCACACCAACGATCCGACACCTGAAAGGCGGCTCCGGGTGGGTTATGTCTCGCCTGATTTTCGGAGTCATTCCTGCGCCTACTTCATAGAGCCGCTGCTTCGAGGGCATGACAAAAATCAGGTAGAAATTTTCTGCTATTCCGAAGTGCCGAAACCGGATGATGTGACAACCCGAATCAAAGAGCTCGCCGAGCATTGGTATGAGACATCGGGCAAGAGTCCCGATGATGTCGCAAAGCAAATTCGGGAAGACCGCATTGACATTCTCGTTGACCTTGCCGGACACACTGCAAACAACCGGCTGCTGGTTTTTGCCCGAAAGCCTGCGCCGATACAGGTGACATGGCTCGGCTATCCAGATACGACCGGCTTGAGTGCGATAGATTATCGCTTCACAGATGCGATGGCTGACCCCGAAGGCGAGGCAGACAAATACGCGAGTGAAACGCTGATGCGTCTGCCTCACGGTTTTCTCTGTTATTCTCCGCTTTACAAATCGCCGGATGTCGGAGAACTTCCCGCATTAAAAAACAAATATATCACTTTTGCGTCATTTAACAATCTTGCAAAAGTAAGTGAAGTGGTAGTAGCAGTATGGGCAAAGATTATGCACTATATTCCGGGTTCAAAATTTCTGCTCAAAAATCGGCGACTGGCAGATGATTCTACGCAGAAACTTTACCATGAGTTGTTTGCAAAATACGGTATCCCCTCGGACAGAGTTGTCATGATGCCTCACACCCCGGGCAGAAACGATCATCTTGATATGTATAATCAGGTGGATATTGCTCTTGATCCTTTTCCATACAACGGAACTACGACTACTTTTGAAGCCTTGTGGATGGGCGTTCCGGTGTTAAGCATCTGCGGCGACAGGCATGTTTCAAGGGTTGGAGCGAGCATTGTGAAGCGGCTCGGATTGATAGGACTAATCGCCGAAAACGAAGAGAACTACATTGATCGGGCGATTTGGCTTGCCGGTGATTTAGAACAGCTTTCAGGCCTTCGAGGCACGCTGCGCCAGCGTATGATGAGTTCTTCTTTGTGTAATGCTAAAATTTTTACAGAGTCGGTTGAAGCCGCGTATCGGGAGATGTGGAAGAAATGGTGTGAGACAAGAATTGAAGGTTCAAAGTCGAAAGTTCAAAGTATTCCGACACCTGAACCGCCGCCGGTTAGCGAATTTAAAGTCCCGACTTTCGAGTTTAAAGTTCCGAATGAGGCATTCAACTTTCCGAATCCTGAACCGCCGCCGGTTAGCGAATTTAAAGTCCCGACTTTCGAGTTTAAAGTTCCGAATGAGGCGTTCAACATGCCGAAACTTGAACCGCAAGCTGTTACCGAATTTAAGATTCCGACTTTTGAGTTTAGTGTTCCGAACCCGGAGCCGACGCCTGTACTGCCGCCGATTTCAGAATTTAAAGTACAGTTTGTCGAGGTACCGGGTTTTCAAACACCGGTGCCGATTTCTGAAGTTAAAACTCCAGCACTTGAGCCGATGTCGGTTTTTGAATTTAAAGAAGTTCCGGCTGTTAAAGTTTCTATGCCGCTTAATATTGAGCATCTGCTTCGCACTGCTGTGGAACATCATAAAGTCGGACAACTTGACGAAGCCGAAAAACTTTATCAAAAAGTTCTCGAACAACATCCGAATCAGCCGGATGCCTTACATTTATTCGGCGTTATTTCTCATCAGAGAGGAAAACATGAGGCAGCGATAGAACTCATTCAGAAGGCGATTCAGATAAATCCGCAAAATGGAACGTATTACAATAACTTGGGCGTTACGCTGAAAGAGAGAGGAAATTTAGACGAGGCAATTGACTGCTACACAAAAGCCATCGCGTTTAATCCCAACTATGCTGAAGCTTACATTAACATGGGAATGGCACTGAACGATCAGGGCAAAGCGGATGAAGCCATCTCGTACTACCAAAAGGTTTTGGCTATTTATCCGAATTATGCGGAAGCCTACAACCATATCGGTCTTGTGCTGAAGGGACAGGGAAGATTTGACGAGGCAATGACTTCCTACCGGAAGGCATTGGAGATCAATCCGAACTATGCCGACGCATATATCAGCATGGGAAATGTTCTGAAGACGCAGGGCAGAATGGACGAGGCATTGGCTGCATATCGAAAAGCCATAGAAATTAATCCGGATTTTGCCGAAGTCTATAACAACATGGGAAACGCATTCAGAGACCTTTCTAAAGCCGAAGAAGCCATCGCATACTATCGCAAAGCGGTAGAAATCAAACCGGATTTTGCCGAGGCTTACAGCAATATGGGCGTTGCACTGAACGATCAGGGCAAAGTAAAAGAAGCAGTTGAATGCTACAGAAAAGCCTTGACAATCAAGCCTTCATACCATCAGGCACGCAGCAACATGCTTTTTACTCTACAGCACAGTCCCGATTACTCGCCTGAATGGATGTTTGAACAGCATCGCGAATGGGACAAATTTCACGCAAAACCCATAGCAAAAGAAATTCTGCTGCACAACAATGAGCGAAAACCCGGAAAACGGCTTAGGATTGGATATGTCTCTCCTGACTTTCGGAGACATTCCTGCGCTTACTTCTTAGAGCCTTTGCTTAAAGCCCATGACAGAACTCAGATAGAAATTTTCTGTTATTCTGAAGTACAACGACCCGATGATGTGACGGAACGCATCAGACAGCTTTCCGATCATTGGTACAGCACCATCGGAAAGCGGCATGACGCACTTGCGGCGCAAATCCGCAACGATGGCATAGACATTCTTGTTGACCTTGCCGGACATACCGAAAACAACCGTCTGCTGGTCTTTGCCTGCAAGCCCGCACCCATACAGGTGACATGGCTTGGCTATCCTGATACTACCGGCTTGGAAGTGATAGACTACCGTTTTACTGACGCTGTTGCCGACCCGGAAGGCGAGGCAGACAGATACGCCAGTGAAACGCTTATACGTCTGTCTGAGGGCTTTCATTGCTATTCTCCGATTTACGATGCACCTCCGACAGCGGAACCGCCGTTCTCGAAAGCCGGATATATCACTTTCGGCTCTTTCAACAATATGAGTAAAGTGAGTGAAAATGTCGTCGCACTATGGGCGAAAATTTTACAGCAAACGCCGCGTTCCCGCCTTTTCCTCAAAAGCAGACAGGCGTCGGATCCCTCAACTTTATCTCGTTATCTTAATCTGTTTTCGGAAAACGGCGTTTCCTCCGAGCGAGTCATCATATCACCCCGTGTCATGTCTCGTGAAGAACATCTTTCGCTGTATAACCGGATAGATGTCGCTCTCGATCCTTTCCCGTATAATGGAACTACAACGACATTTGAAGCCTTATGGATGGGCGTTCCGGTCATTACATTATGCGGAAATCGGCATGTAGCGCGTGTCGGAGCGAGTATTTTGACACGTTTAGGATTGACAGAGTTTATTGCGGCAAACGAGAATGACTATATCTCAAAAGCGCTTCACCTTGCCGGAAACAGGCATCAGCTTACTGAACTTCGCGCTTCTCTGCGAGGCAAAATCCAGCAGTCTCCTTTATGCGACGCCGGAGGCTTTGCACGAGCGATTGAATCTGCCTACCGCAAGATGTGGACAAATTGGTGTGAGCGTGGAAATTTGAAATTAGATATTAGAACTTCATCACCGGTTTCTAATTTCCAAATTCCGACTTCCGATTTCCAAGCTGATTTCCGACTCAATATTGAAGCGGCTTTAAAAGAAGCTGTTCAACATCATCAGTCCGGAGAATTTGAGAAAGCCGAAAAGCTCTATCAGAAAATCCTTTCCTTAGAACCGAATCATGCGGACGCGCTGCATTTGCTCGGTGTTATTGCTTCTCAACAAGGCAATTACGACCACGCCGTAAACCTCATTGGCAGAGCAATCCGCATCAGACCCCGAATGGAGATGTACTATAACAACATGGGGAATGCCTACAAAGAAAAAGGCAGTTTGGATGAGGCAATTGCTTACTACAAAAAGGCTGTAGAGATAAAATCCGACTTTCTTGAACCTTACCATAATATGGGCGTAGTGCTGAAAGATCAGGGAAAATTCGAGGAAGCCGCCGCGTGTTACCAAAAAGCTTTGGAGATTAATCCGAATTTTGCAGAAATTTATAATGAAATCGGAAATGTACGTAAAGAGCAAGGCAGGGTTGATGAGGCAATTGCTGCATACAGGAAAGCCATAGAATTGAAGCCGGAATATGCCATCGCGTATAACAATCTGGGGATTTCGCTTCAAGATCAGGGGAAGATTGAAGAATCCCTTGTCTGCTATCGAAAAGCTTTGGAGACCAATCCGAATTTTCCCGAAGCATACAACAATATGGGAAATGCACTGAAAGAGCCGGGGCTTTTAGATGAGGCAATTGCCTGCTACAAAAAAGCCGTAGAAATTCGGCCGAGTTATACGAAAGCACATAGCAATTTCCTGAATATCTTACAGTATTACTCGCCGCCCATGTCCCGTGATGAGTTGTATGCTCTACATTGCAAATGGGACGAAATTCATGCCAAGCCATTGGAAAAAGAAATACTTCCGCTCGCCAATGATCCGAATCCAGAAAGGCGGCTCCGCATCGGTTATGTGTCTCCCGACTTCTGCCGTCATTCATGCGTGTATTTCATAGAACCGCTGTTCAGAGGACATGACAGGACACAGGTAGAAATTTTCTGCTACGCGGAGGTGCATCTGCCGGATGACATTACCGAACAGATACACAGGCTTTCCGACCATTGGTACAGCACGGTAGGAAAGACATCGGCAGAAGTAGCAGCGCAAATCCGCAGAGACAAAATTGATATTCTGGTGGACCTTGCCGGACATTTCGCAAAGAACCGCCTCCTTGTATTTGCTCGGAAACCTGCACCCATACAGGTGACATGGCTCGGATATCCGGATACAAGCGGTATGGCGGTCATGGATTATCGCTTTACCGACTTGGTTGCGGACCCCGAAGGCATGTCGGAAAACTATGTCCGGGAAAAATTAGTGCGCCTATCTAACGGTTTTCTATGCTATTCGCCGATCTACCATGCGCCTGAAATCGCCGAATTGCCGATGTTGAAAACGCATCATCCTACATTCGGCTCATTCAACAACCTGAGTAAAGTCACCGAGCATACGGTATCGGTGTGGTCTCAGATATTACAGCAGGTTCCCCGCTCCCGAATCTTGCTCAAAAGCCGCCAGTTGGCAGATGAGTCAACACAACATCGCTATCTTGAAATGTTTGGAAAATACGGCATTTCTTCCGAGCTAATCCGGCTGATGCCGCGCTTTTCGTCCAGAGACGAACATCTTGCTTTGTATCATCAGATAGACATAGGGCTTGATCCTTTCCCTTATAACGGCACGACAACGACTTGCGAGGCATTGTGGATGGGTGTCCCGGTGATAACACTGCGTGGAGACCGCCATGTTTCCCGTGTCGGCGCGAGTATTCTCACTCAAGTCGGACTTACAGACCTGATCGCCGATACCGAGTATGACTACATTGCCAAAGCGCTCCGGCTCGCCAATGACACTGGACGACTCATGGGACTTCGGGCATCACTGCGGCATCAGATGCAGATGTCTCCTTTGTGCAATGCTGTTGCTTTCGCACAATCCGTTGAATCAGCTTACCGAGAGATGTGGCGGAAATTCAATTTAGAAAATGGCAAAGTGAAATTAGAAACGCCGATTCCCAATTTCCAAGTCAACATCGAAAAGGAATTGAATCAAGGCGTTCAGCATCATCAGGCAGGCGAATTCGATAAGGCAAAAGAAATCTATAACAAAATACTCCAAGTTGATCCGAACCAGCCGGATGCGCTGCATTTGCTCGGCGTTATTGCTCATCAGACTGGCAAAAACGATGAAGCGGTGTCGCTTATTGCCAGAGCCATTAACATAAATCCTCAAAATCCGCTTTACTACAGTAATATCGGAGCGGCGCTCAAGAACTGCGGAAGAGTGGATGAGGCAATTGTTTCATATAAAAAAGCAGTTGAAATCAATCCGAATTATCCCGAAGCTTATAGTAATTTAGGAAATGCGTTCAAGCATCAGGGTAAAATAGATGAAGCCGTTGCGTGCTATAAACGGGCAGTTGAAATCAATCCGAATTATGCCGAAGCTTACAATAACATGGGAAATGCGCTGAAAACCTTCGGCAGAATAGAAGAATCGCTTGCCGCCTACAACAAGGCGATTGAAATCAATCCCAAGTATGCCGAAGCCTATTATAACATGGGCGGAACGGTAAAAA
>JAIFKL010000395.1 GCA_020049595.1 Desulfobacteraceae bacterium | reverse complement strand
ATATCTCACTCCTACGGAGTTCTGATCCTGTGAGAACATTTTTTGCTACAAATATGACGCTCCTGCGGAGCTTGTCGTCCTTCTGCATCGGATTATTTAACCGGAAAGGAAACTATCACTATGAAACACAACGACAACGACCCTGCGGAAAGAAGAGAATATCCCCGTATAAACAAGCGGATTCCCTTCAAATTGGAAACAGACCAAGGCATTGTTTCTGCCGAGACAATCAATCTGAGCGGCAGCGGCGTTTATTGCCGAGTGAATCAGTATATTCCGGTAATGACGCAGTTGAAAATTGTCTTTGCGCTTATTTACGACACTGAAGCCACCGAAGTCGAATATGTGGAATGCGAAGGCATTGTGGTAAGGGTTGAAGACATTTCACCGGAAAATGACTTATGGCATATTGCTATCTTTTTTAATGAAATCGAAGCGGCTGAAAAAAACAAGATCATAAAATTTATCGCAAAAGATCAATAACCATCAAACTGTTTTTTAACAAACTAAGTTTCTTGAAGAAACTTAGTTTTTCAAGCCGTGTGCATAATGTGATCTGTTTTAAGTAAAAAGTATAAGAGAAAAGAAATCATGATGTCTTACAACAAAGCCATGACTGTCCTGATCTTTGTCTCTGTGACTGTCGGATTATATCTCACTAATCTTTATCATTATCTTCTCTTTCACAGCATCGCTGAAATTTTCAGTATTGTCATTGCCTGCGCGGTGTTCATGCTCTCGTGGAACTCTAAAGAACACACAGACAATCCTTATCTTGTATATCTCGGCATCGCGTATCTTTTTATCGGCGTTTTGGACCTGTTTCATACCCTCGGATACAAGGGCATGAAGATATTCATGGATTATGATTACTATGCCAACCAGCTCTGGATCGGCGCGAGGGGTATGGAAAGTCTGACGCTGCTGGCGTTTTTCATCTTTGCGGGCAGTAAAAAGAAGCTTTCATATCATACTGTTATTGTTATTTATACTGTCATAACCGGCATCATCATAGCCTCTGTATTTTACTGGAAAATATTTCCGATTTGTTTTGTCGAAGGACAGGGACAGACGCTGTTTAAAAAAATAAGCGAATATATTATCTGCCTGATATTGCTGTGTTCGGGCTTTGCACTTTACAAAAATCGTGAGGAATTTGACGACTACATCCGAAAACTTATGGCATGGACCATCATTCTGACCATTTTCGGGGAATTAGCTTTTGCATTTTATATTGACAATTACGGTTTTTCCAACCTTTTCGGACATTATATGAAAATTGCCTCGTTTTATCTCGTTTACAAAGCAATCATTGTCACCGGGATTAAAAATCCTTTTGATCTGATGTTCAGGAAACTGAGAGACAGCGAGGAAAGATACCGGAATCTTTTTAATACCGCATTGGTTGGAATTTTCCGCACCACAAGGGACGGCACCAAAATTCTTGCAGCAAATCCCGCGGCTGCCGAAATATTCGGTTATGATTCGCTTGAAGCTTATTTATCAGAATTTGTTCCCAGAAATTGTTATGCTGACCCCGCACAGCGCTCGGAAATCGGGCAGCGGCTCAGGAATGAGGGAAAAGTTGATAATTTTGAACTTCTGACAACTGACCGGAGCGGAAATCAGAAATGGGTGGCGTTGAGCGCAGCGGTTTACCGGGAGGAAAATTATATTGAAGGCGCAGTCATTGATATCAGCGAACAGGTTGAAAACAGACGTAAAATTCAGGAAGCTGCCCAACGGGAAGCCGAGCAGCGCGGAAAAATAGAAATGGCGGGCAGCGTGCTGCATGACATCGGCAATGCTGTAACCGGATTGGGAACCACCGCAACAAGGCTGCTGGGCGATAAAGACTGGCACGAATGTAAGGAACTGGCAAAATTGGAAAGAATGACGGAGCAGAAACGGGATGCCTTTGCGGCAGCGCTCGGTACTGGCAAGGAAGACGCGCTGATCACATTTGTCCGGGAATTGAGGAAAAGCATGGAAGCGCGCTGTGAGCAATTGCATCTTGATTATCAGAGCATGACAAAAATTATCAGCCATATCAATGAAATCCTCCATCTTCAGAGGCGTTACACCAGAGACGGACAGGCAGGGCAGCGGGCAATGATTCATCTGACTGATATTATTGAAGATGCTTTGGCGATAAATTTCGGCGGATTTGAGAAACGCCGGATTTCTGTCCGGCGCGGATTTCAGCCGGGCAAACTGCCGGGAATTTCCGGGGACAGAACCCGGCTGATTCAGGTTTTTCTCAATCTCTTCAAAAACGCGGCTGAGGCTTTTGACGCTTCTGAAAAAAAAGAAGACCGGACATTGGAAATTTCGGCTGAATTGTTGAATTCGGATAAAATCCGTGTTAGTATTGCTGACAATGCTGTGGGATTTGAGCCGGAACAGGCAGCGCATCTTTTTCAGGCTGATTCCAGCACAAAGAACCGGGATTCGGGTATCGGATTGAAGCAGTGCCGCTCGGTTATCGAGGCGCACGGCGGAACGGTACGGATTGAAAGCCCGGGCAAAGAAAAAGGCGCAAGTGTCATCATCGAACTGCCGGTAACAAAATAACTTTATGTTTCTCGCAGAGAGCGCAGTAGGGTGGGCAGCTTGCTGCCCACCCTACAACTTTATGTTTCTCGCAAAGAGCGCAAAGAGCGCAAAGAAAGTTTGGGATTACATGGAAAAAAATAAACTGCTGACATACTATCGTGAAAGAATTTCGGAATCATCAGGGATTATTGAAAGAGAATATGGAAAAAGAGATTACAGAAAACTTGCTGAACAAGTTAACAGAACTATAAAAAATACTCATGAGCAAATCCTTAATACCTTATTGCAGAGGGCTAAAAAAGAAAAGTGGTCAAATATCAAAACGCTTGAGACCGTTTTGATGCTTACTTATACATGTGATGTGGTGATGTTAGAATCCAGAAACGAGGTATGGCAGTACGACTATATGTCTTTTTCCCGTCGGATAGGAGAATTATGGGAGCCATTCTGTAAATTGTGTTTTGAATATCCGATAAAGGAAATCGAATTGTTTGTACCGCCGCTGTTTTCAGAAGTGAGAGATGATCTTACTTCTGAAATTAATAGCTATATAAATAAATTAAATATAACTGACAAACAAAAAGAGGATTTAAAAAATTACTATAAAAAAGTCTGGAATCTGGTAACATCAGGAGAAATCAAACTGGAACTTGATCTTCATTTTAAGTTTATAACTGATAGATTTAATGTTGATTTTAAAAGCGGTTTCGGTTCTAATGAAAAAGGCAATACCAACAGGCTGTTGATGGTTGCTGCAATTTACAAGAGCCTTGAACAAAATTATAAATGTATCCTCCTTGTACGCTCTCAAGAAAATCAAAACAATCATTACTTTCAGACCTTAAAGAAATCAGGTGTTTGGGAAGCCTATTGCGGTAACGACACTTACAATAAGATATTTGAATACACGGGATTTGATATAAAAAAATGGATTACTCATCATATTGATTGGGAAAACGATTTAAGTGAAAAAACAGCGGAATATTTTCATCGTAAAAAACTTGACAAGTATTTAGTATGGTAAAAAATATGGAAGATATATACAGGTCTTTTTATACAAAATCCGTCCCGATAGTTCATTATATGCTTTCCTGTCTGAAAGCGCAGCCTGATGATACAGTATTGGAGCCGTGTGCCGGAGACGGCGTGTTTATTGATGCCATCATTAAAAATGAGGCAAATCAGAAAATTGATGCTTATGAGATAGACCATCGTGCATATAAAATTTTAACAGAGAAATACCGACACCGTAAAAATATTTCAATCACATTATCCGACGCCTTGTTTGACGGGAATTTAGACTTCAGCCCGGGCTATGACCGAATCATTGCAAATCCGCCCTATGGGGCATGGCAGGATTTCCAAAGACGAAAGCTTTTGAAAAAAATATATAAAAATCTTTATGTCAAAGAAAGCTATGCGCTTTTTCTTTACAGAGCCGTTCATCTCTTAAAAGACAAAGGAATACTTGTTTTTATCATTCCTGATACTTTCTTATACTTACATACGCACAGATATTTAAGATATGTTTTGTTGCAGCATACCAAAATCAAAGAACTTGCATTATTCCCGTCAAAATTTTTCCCCGGAATCAGTTTCGGATATGCCAATTTGTGTATATTGACAGCAGAAAGATGTCAGAACATAACAGAAATCGAAAAAAATGAGATAAAAATTTTGACAAATTTAAGAAAACCTGAAGACTTAATTTCTCTCCCATCCGAATGTCCCGTATATCGGCAAAAAGATATTATCAATTCTTTAGATCATGCTTTTTTTATATCTGAAAGAGATGAAGTAAGGTCCCTTTTAAATAACTCTCTGATTCGTATCGGAGATATTGCGGATTGTGTTACAGGAATGTATTCCGGAAATGATAAAAAATATCTCAGAGTATTATCCGGCGATGTCAGAAATGCAAAAAAAGCAGTACATGCAAATTCAGTTAATAACTCATATCTTATTGAAAATAATATACTGTCTGGTCTTACTGACGGCAGACCTTTTATTCCGATAATTAAAGGCGGGAACACAAAATACATAAAGCAGAATAATTGCTTTATTGACTGGAGTAAAGAAGCCGTTGAACACTATAAAAGCGATAAAAAGGCAAGATTTCAAAACTCACAGTATTATTTTAAAGAAGGAATTGCTGTACCTATGGTATCCTCAAAACAGATGACCGCTTCACTGACTGAAAAACGTATCTTTGATCAGTCAATAGTAGGTATATTTCCGGAAGAAAAATATATATATTACCTTTTGGCCTTCTTTAACTCTCCGACTTGTAATCAATTAATCAGAACAATCAATCCGTCTGCAAACAATTCTGCCAATTATATTAAAAAAATTCCGTTTATAAAACCCTCTGACAATATGCTGGCAGAAGTGGAGAATATAACGAAAAAAATCGTTTGCGATCTTAAAACCGGGAATTGCTTTGACACGGACGATGAAAAGAAGTTGAACAGCATATTCAAAAACTTATATAAATTTTAACCCCTAACCGCCGGTGATGCGGATTTGCCATTACTCACCGTTTGCAGGCAGCTATATGAAATCCATAAACAAATTCAACACACGCATTCTGGTAATTGACGACGAAGAGACCATTCGGGACAGCTTCCGGGAAATCCTGCTTCCGAGAAAATCCGGCAGCAGGCTGCTTGAAGAAGCAAGCGCGGGTCTCTTTGATGATGACATCCCCCCGATAATGAAACAACGCTCGGACAGCATATTTGATTTTGAACTTGAAGAAGCCGCCAACGGGCAGGACGGATTGGCAACAGTGCAGAAAGCTTTGACAGAAAATCGTCCTTTTGCCGCCATATTTGTGGACATGCGTATGCCCGGCTGGGACGGACTCCGAACCGTTCAGCATATTCGGAAATTTGATGAAAGGGCGGAAATTGTTTTTGTCACTGCTTACAGCGATTACAGCATTGACGAGGTTGTTGACAAAGCGGGAAGCAATGTGAGTTATCATTGCAAACCTTTTTCAGTTGAAGAAATCCGTCAGATTGCCACCAAAGCGGTTTATGAGTGGAACAAAGCCCGCAATCTTGAAGAACTCATTGAAATCATC
>JAIFKL010000074.1 GCA_020049595.1 Desulfobacteraceae bacterium | reverse complement strand
TATCATCAGAAATCCTTTTCTTTCTTACATGCTCTCCCTGCCGCTCTCTTATATATGAATGGCAAAAATGCAATTCAGGGACATTTTTTTTTGAAAAAAATTTTCTTGCCTGAACCCCTGGCCGGATAGGGCAGCCACAGGTGGCTGCCCCTACCGTTTCTCAATAACACTTCTGATATATTCCAAAACCGTTTCCAATTTCATCGGCTGAGATGCCTCAATTCGCTCTTCCTTTCCGACATGCTTATGATACGGAAAAGTAGCGACATTTTGGTGATGCGGCGCATTGTCCCACCGCAAAATACAGCCTTCATCAACAAACTGCCAATGAAAGGAATATTTTCTTGAGCCGTCCGGAAAAAGATAGTCCCGAACAAACAGCAGGGTTGTGTCTCTAAGTTCAATCCTGCATATCAACTGATAGGACCTTCCGACAATCTTGAATTTCAGAATATCGTATCCTGCGATAATATCGGAATATTTATCAATAATATCAAGAATCATTCTTCTGTCTGACTCAGAATGTTCTGCCAGTGTTCCCGGCTTTCAACTGCGAATTTCCAATCCATCCAGTCATTTTCCATCTGATATGAGGCTTCCTGAGACCGGAAACTGCGATCAAAGTCATGAAAACTCATGCCGTATTTTTTTTCAAAATAATCAGCCTCCATTGAGTAGTCCGACAACTGCTGTCTGGCTAAAAGAATTGCCATTTCATCCAAGAACCGATCCTTTGAAATCAGAAGGCTTGAAAATATCTCTTTGTGAATTTTCCGAATCATTTTTATCCCTCCCTTTCATCTGAACGACACAAAGCTGCCTGTCACCCTACATTTCTACAATTTTTATTGTATGTCGGCAAATTGGAGAGATCAACCTTATTTTAGAAAAATACATCGTCAAACCTGAATGATACAAAATCTTCGGCAGATGCTTACCTTCATCATTCCGGGAAAATTGTAGGGGCAATCCCCCTGTGGTTGCCCTTGCGAGATTCCCCCCTTGAGGGGGGTGTCTGCGGGGGGAGAGAGGTATTTAATCCCATAGGGATTTCTGAAAATAGCCCGACAATTTATTGTCGGGTGGGTGAGCATATACCCATTTTTCAAAGTCCCGTAGGGACGACTGAAGCTCGCTGATTCTCGGTCGTCCCTGCGGGACTGAAAAAAACGGGTCTGATCAAACCCGGCAATAAATTGCCGGGCTATTCTCATAAGCTCGGAGGGCACGCCGGCGGCGTACCCCTACCGTTTTAATTTCCGCCTGCAACCATCATAATGTCTTTCACGGTGATGCAGCCGTCATCGTCCAGATCAAAGAACGGGTTGTAGTTTTCGTTTCCTTTGCAGGTATTCCAGATTTTGGAAACGAGTTCAATATCCGCATCATCAATCACGCCGTCGCCGTTGAAGTCGTAACGGATGCCTTCTGCCGCCGTGCCGATTTCAACACCGGACTGATCGCCGGTATTCGAGACAGACACTTCCGCTCTGACCGTCCCGTGCGCTTCGAGAGTGACGGTTTCGCCGGTTTCGGACAGAACTTCATCCGATCCCCGATGTTTCCGCAGGGTCAGCAGACCGGTTTGTTCATCTGCGCTTTGGAGAACAATGCGGTAGTCGCCGTTTTCCAGAGAGGGCAGTTTCACGAAGCGGTATCCGTCAATATCCGTGCCGACGGTTGCGCCCGCAATATGTCCGCCTGTTGTCCCGAATGTTTCCTCATCGGGAGTATAGACGGTGATATCTGCCGGGAAATTCACGTCTGCGGACAGCCACACCGTTTCAGGCGATACTACCTGAGCATCAAGATGTTCCATGATGACTCGTCCGAGTTCGGTTTCGGTTCTCCAGTCGAACCCGCCCGAATCACGGCTTGATCTCGCTGCTTTGCCTCTGACCGAATCTATTGCCGGAACATTGTCAACCGTTGCGCCGAGAATCTGAATAATCAGGTCGTTGTAGTCCCTGTCGCTCGTGTCCGCGCTCATGTCCTCGTAGGAAAAAGCGGTTCCCATGCCGTTGACATCGGCAATCTGACCGACATACATGCCGTAAGCCGGGTTTGAAGCTACCAGCGAGAAGAGCGGGCGTTTGTGCGAATCCGTTGTTCCCGGAGCCGCGGCCAGTGCGGTGAAAGTCGAATCGGGAACCAGAATCGTGGCAAAAGAATCGCCCGGCGTCATGTCGAAGCTTCTCATCTGCCTGTATTCACCGCTGTTCCAGTTTTTCGGCTCACCGAGAGAACCGCTGAATCTTGCGGCTTCGGTCGGGTCGGAGAGAACGAGATGTCCTTCCACGCTGCCGGAACGCACCCGGCGGACCGCCTCGGCGATAAATTCCGCCGAACCCGGGGTCAGTGTTTCCATGCCTTTGAGGCTGAAGATGCCGAGTTCGCCTGTGTACATGCCGCCGTCGTAGAGCCAGTCAATCTGAACTACGCCGGCTGCGCCTACGGTGAAGACGCCAGCTCCAAAAACTACCTTGTCAGTCTCAAAGACACGGACATTATCAATAGTTGCGCCAAAGCAGCTTTCAACAAGCCCGGTAAATGTCAAGACAGAAATTTCTTCAGTTGCAGTAAAGATGAAAGATTTTTCCGTCCAGCCCATATTAACCGTATCATAGCCGGTAATATCAAAAACAAATTCCCGTGAAGTATTCCCTGCAACAGCTTTTATTTTTTTAACTGTCGGCTGTCCATTGGGATTTCCTGCCATATCAAACAATACTTCATATTTTTTGCCGATTTCTGTCGAAAAAGACTGGCTGATTGAACCGGCTCCGCAACCTGCCATATCAACACTCCGGTATCCGTCCGATGCTTTCAAATAACTTCCCTTGTAATCAATATTGCCACTGACAATTTCCCATCCTGTAATGTCAGTATTGCCGGGGTGAAGATTGCTGAACTCTCCGGGGTCAGTACCAATCTCAAAACTGCCGTTGCTAATAAGATTATCTATGCTTGAGATAGGCTTTGAAGCCGGATCATTCGGATTCGTATTTGCTTGGTATTCCTGAAGATTGGAATACTTATCACTGTCTTTATCTTCCGCCGCATCATTGACAAGCGGATTCAGACCGTGCTGCGTTTCCCAAGCATCCGGCATTCCGTCATTGTCGTCATCGGCGTCCGCATTGTTTCCGATTCCGTCCTTGTCGGCGTCTGCCCACTCGGTCGGATCATTGGGAAAAGCGTCTTCGCTGTCAACAACGCCGTCAGCGTCTTTGTCCTCAACAGGATTTTCCTGTTTTTCGCTGATGCTCACGGTAACGCTATCGTCAGCGATTGCGAATGCTGCTGCGGTGAAGTCATAGCCTTCTTTAGTCGCAGTGGCAGTGTATGCCTCGCTTTCCAGACCGATGATTTTCCATGCGCCGGTGTTGTCCGTTGTGGTGGTCACATCGTCAATCTGCACGGTCACATTCGGAATTGCATTCCCGTTGCTGTCTTTGATGATACCCGAAGCCGTGTAAAGCGTTACGGGTTCGCAATCCGGAACGGGCGTCGGTATTTCATCTCTCTGTGAACGGCTTGAGCGGCTCTGAGTTGCGTCCATAACATCCTTTGAAGCATTCTCCACTTTCTCCGCAGTTCCTGCCACCTTACCCGCAGTTTCCGCTACTTTAGTCGCAACAGTTTCTACTTTTTCTGCATAATTGGCGACTGTATCTGAAACCGCTGCCACACTACTTGCAAAAGCTGCTACAACTGAAGCAGCGCTACCTATGAAGGGTATGCACGAGATTGACTGAGCAAATGAGGCGATTTTATTGAATACTTTGCTGACAACAGCAGCAACCTTCTTCACAATGTTAGCAACTTTGGCAATAAAGCTTGCAACCTTTTTCACAAAATTCGCTGCTTTTTTGACAAAACCAGCAATTTTGTTTACCACCTTCGCTACTGTGTTGACAATTCTTTTAACAAAGCTGAACAACCCTCTTTTCTGGGTGATGTCGTAGCATTTTCCGCTTGCATCGGTAAGAGTATAACTACCGTCAGCTTTGACGAGAACGACCAATCCCTCAAACTGCGGATCCGTAACCTTATAGCTGTCATCTGCCGGATTGTAAACAACCACCGTTTCGGGAAATTCAGCATCGCTGACTGTCAATGTGCCGTTTTTATTCGCAACAGCCTGCATTCCCGGAGATTCGGTATCCGTAAGGGTCTGTGTGCCGTCTTTGTTGATGACGGACTGCATTCCCCCAAACTCCGCATCTGTAACCGTCTGCTTGCCTTCTGCGCTTACAGCAAAGGTGCTTCCCGGTGATGCTTCATCTGTAACCGTGAAACTGCCGTCCGACTTGCCGCTCATGACCACGCCGGGCGATTCTTCATCTGTGGCTGTATAACTGCCGTCGGCTTTGACCGTAACCGCGACTTCGGGAGATTCCGGAACTTTGTAAGTATTGGTCCCGTCGCTGTTGGGCGTAACAATCAGTTCAGACGCTGCGCCCGTGCCGGTAAGATTTTTGCCGGTGGTGAAAGTGTAACTGTCGCCTGTCGCGGATTCATCGGAAATCACGACCACATTGGTTGAGCCGTTGGTTCCTCTGAAACTGCCGTCTGCTTCTTTTGTTACCTGCATCTGCCCCGGTTCATTGGCGGAAACAGGCGTTACAAACATTTTATGCCCGCCTGCGCCGGAAACAACGATGCTGTCGTCCGCATTGGGAAGCGAAAGCATTCCGGGGTAAGAATTGCGGTCAAGCGGATTCGTATTTGCCATGTATTCCAAAAGACTGGCATATCCGTCACCGTCCGGGTCTTGCGTCGCGTCACTTACATGAAAATCCAGACCGTACTGTTTTTCCCATGTATCCGACATTCTGTCATTGTCATCATCTTCATCGCGATTGTCGCCGAAAGTGTCTCCGTCCCAATCCGCCCATTCTGTCGGATCATCGGGAAATACATCTTCTGCATCCGCAACACCGTCTCCGTCAGAATCAGGATTCGGAACACCGCCCGGGCGGCTGTTGGCGTCATTGGGATTTGTCTGACTCTGAAATTCCTGAAAATTGGTCCAGCCGTCGCCGTCTTTGTCCTGCGCCGCATCATTCACAGAAATATCCAGATTGTAATATTCTTCCCATTCATCCAACATTGCGTCATTATCGCTGTCTGTCTCAGACATTTCACACGCGTCGCCGGTTTCATCTCCGTCGCTGTTCGCCTGATCCGGATTTTTCACATCAATACAATTGTCGTTGCCGTCATTGATGCCGTCGCCGTCGCTGTCTGCCACTGTCGGATCGCTGCCGGATTCATATTCCTGAAGATTGGAATAGCCGTCGCTGTCTTTGTCTTCTCCGGAGTCATTGGCAAGGGGATTCAGTTTATAATGAACTTCCCAGCCGTCATCCATGCCGTCGCCGTCCGTGTCCTTATTTGCAGGATCGGTTCCGAGTTTAACTTCCTGAAACTTCGGCAATCCGTCCTCGTCCTCGTCTGTCAGGTCGTTTTCAGTCAGAACCATTTCAACGCCGATTTTGACTTCCAATGTTGCCTTTGCTTCAGGATAGGTAACAGAAGCTGCTGTGATGGTAATCACATCTTCCGCGCCTGCTTCGGAAGGCAATGTCACATTAAAGGAAAAATCCTGTTTTCCGAGCGCAGCCAATGAAACAGGGGAAG
>JAIFKL010000107.1 GCA_020049595.1 Desulfobacteraceae bacterium | reverse complement strand
TGAATCTGAGAGATATTTTATCCGGTTTGTCGCAATATGCAACGACACCGGAATGTCTGAGAATGTATTTGAGGAAACGTCATGCTTTGTATTTTACAAAAAATGGATAAGTAATGACAAAGCAATTGGATTTTATATAAAAACTAATTATTGAGAAACGTATTTAAGAAAGGAACAAAACTTATGTCGAAAGAAATGAAAACCGTTGACGGAAATACCGCCGCCGCGCATGTCGCTTATGCAATGAGCGATGTGTCGAGCATTTATCCGATTACACCTTCTTCTCCCATCGCAGAAATTGCAGATGAATGGGCAGCCGGAGGACGCAAGAATATTTTCGGACAGACCATGACCATCCGCCAGATGCAGTCCGAAGCCGGAGCCGCGGGCGCGATGCACGGCGCATTGGCAGCCGGCGCGCTCGCGTCGAGTTTTACAGCCTCGCAGGGACTTCTGCTGATGGTCCCGAATATGTACAAAATCTCAGGAGAAATTCTTCCCGGTGTGCTGCATGTCACGGCACGGGCGGTTTCCACCCATGCGCTTTCGATTTTCGGAGACCATCAGGATGTCATGGCAGTCCGCCAGACCGGCTTTGCGCTGCTCGCGTCCGGCTCTGTTCAGGAAGTCATGGACTTGGCGCTGGTGGCGCATCTTGCCGCCATTGAAAGCAGCGTACCTTTTCTGCATTTTTTTGACGGATTCCGAACCTCGCACGAAATCCAGAAAATCGAATTGATTGACTATGCGGATATGGCGAAATTGGTGAACCGCAAGGCTGTCGCCAAATTCCGCGCCAGAAGCGCAAACCCGGAACGTCCCGAACTTCGGGGAACTGCTCAGAATCCGGACATTTATTTTCAGGGCGCGGAAACCCGCAATCCCTATTATCTGAAAACCCCCGGCATTGTCGAAGAATACATGCAAAAAGTCGGCAAACTGACAGGGCGTTCCTACAACCTTTTTGACTATGTGGGCGCGGCTGACGCCGAGCATGTTGTTATCTCCATGGGGTCTTCGTGTGAGACAATTGAGGAAGTCGTCAATTATCTCGTGAAAAAAGGCGAAAAGGTCGGTATGATTAAAGTCCGGCTGTATCGCCCCTTCTCTGTGCAACATCTCCTTGCCGCGATTCCCGCATCAGTCAAAGTTCTTTCAGTGCTGGACCGCACCAAAGAGCCGGGCGCGCTGGGCGATCCCATGTATCTTGATGTCTGCACATCGCTGATGGAAAACGGCAGAAGCCTCAAAGTCCTCGGCGGTCGCTACGGTCTGGGGTCTAAAGAATTTAACCCCGCGATGGTCAAATCCGTGTTTGACAACATGAAGTCATCAAGCCCGAAAAATCACTTCACCGTCGGCATCACGGACGATGTGACAAATACCTCCCTTGAAGTCCAAGCCGGTTTTGATGTCGCGCCGCCGGGAACTGTGCAGTGCAAATTCTGGGGCTTGGGCGCGGACGGAACAGTAGGCGCAAACAAGACCGCGATCAAAATCATCGGCGACAACACCGATATGTATGCTCAGGCGTATTTTGCTTATGACTCCAAGAAATCCGGCGGCGTTACGATGTCTCATCTCCGTTTCGGCAAAACGCCTATTCAGTCAACCTACCAGATTGACTCGGCAGACTACATCGCGTGTCATACCGCTGCTTATGTCTATATCTACGACATTCTGGAAGGCATCAAAGAGGGCGGAAACTTTGTGATGAACTCGCCCTGGACAGCAGAAGAAATGTCGGAAAAACTTCCGGCACCCATGCGCCGCACCATTGCTCAGAAAAAACTGAAGTTCTACAACATTGATGCGGTCAAAATCGCGACCGAAGTGGGACTCGGCGGCAGAATCAACATGATTATGCAGACCGCATTTTTCAAGCTCGCCAACGTGATTCCGGTGGATGATGCGGTTGCCTATCTCAAAAAAGACATCAAAAAGATGTTCGGCAAAAAAGGCGATAAAATCGTCAACATGAACAACGCTGCTGTGGATAAAACCATTGAAAATCTGGTGGAAATCAAATATCCCGCAACGTGGGCAAATGCAAAGGATGTGGCTGAGGCGGCAAAAACCGAGCCGGATTTTGTGAAAAAAGTTTTGCGCCCCATGGTGGCGCAGCAGGGAGACAAACTGCCGGTCAGCGCGTTCAGACCTGACGGTATTTTTCCGGTGGCAACGTCTCAGTACGAGAAGCGCGGGGTGGCAATCACCGTGCCGGAATGGGTCATGGATAACTGCATTCAGTGCAACCAGTGTGCGATGGTCTGTCCTCATGCGGCGATTCGTCCTTTCCTCCTGACCGATGCGGAAAAAGAAAAAGCCCCCGCGGGCTTTGAGACAAAACCCGCACTCGGAAAGGAACTCAAAGGCTATCATTTCCGAGTGCAGGTCAGTCCCTTGGACTGCATGGGCTGCGGCAACTGCGCGGACATCTGCCCGGCAAAGAAACCCGCGCTTGAGATGAAAGTCCTTGACTCACAGCGGAATCAGGCTGCCAATTATGACTTTGCCGTAACCATGCTGCCGGTGCGAGACAATATATTGAAGCGGAACACGCTCAAGGGCAGTCAGTTCTCTCAGCCTTTGTTGGAATTTTCGGGCGCGTGCGCGGGCTGCGGCGAAACGCCTTACGCCAAACTGATTACGCAATTATTCGGCGAGCGCATGGTTATCGGAAACGCCACCGGATGTTCTTCGATTTGGGGCGGCTCCGCGCCGGCAATTCCTTACTGCGTGAACAAAGATGGCTTCGGACCCACATGGGGCAGTTCGCTCTTTGAAGACCCGGCTGAATTTGTTTACGGCATGTTTCTGGGGCATTTTCAGCAGCGCAGACGGCTTGCTGATTTGGTAAAAGAAGCCCTTGAGAAAGACATTCTCAAAGAAGTCAAAGTCGCGCTTCAGGGCTGGTTGGACAATATGAACGACCCCGAAGGCTCTAAGAAATACGGCGATCAGTTGAAGAAAAAGCTGCTTTCGTACAAAGAAGATGAAGTCCTGAGCGAAATCACAAGCCTGTCCAAGCTGTTCACCAAGAAGTCATACTGGATTTTCCTCGGGGACGGCGCGGCTTATGACATTGCCTACGGCGGCATTGACCATATTCTGGCGTCCGGCGAAGACATTAACGTGATGGTTTATGACACGGAAGTTTACTCCAACACCGGCGGTCAGTCATCTAAAGCCACGCCCACCGGCTCTGTGGCAAAATTTGCCGCCTCCGGCAAAAAGACCGGCAAAAAAGACATGGGCGCGATGGCAATGACTTACGGCTATGTCTATGTAGCAAATGTGGGCATGGGCGCGAACAAGCAGCAGTTGATTAAGGCGCTGACCGAGGCCGAGGCATACAACGGACCCTCGCTGATTATGGCTTATGCGCCCTGCATCAATCACGGCATCAAGAAGGGCATGGGCAAGAGTCAGGAGGAGACAAATCTGGCAGTGGAGTGCGGTTATTGGCCCCTGTACCGCTACAATCCTGACCTGAAGAAAGAAGGCAAGAATCCTTTTGTGCTTGACTCCAAAGAGCCGAAATTCGAGACGCTTCAGCAATTCCTCGCCGGAGAGGTGAGATATTCGTCTTTGGAAAAGGCATTCCCCGAAGAATCACGGAAACTGCGGGCTGCTATTGAGGAGGAATACAGGGCGCGGTATCAGGCGTTGAAGAAATTGGCGGAAGCCGAGCCGCCTCAGCCTGTCGCTGCGGACCCCGGCGTATGCACATCGGCTGCGGATCCGGAACATGCGCGTCCGGGCAGCAAAGATGACGCCTGCGATGACGGGCGGGCGGGTAAGTAGGGGTAAGCCCCCGTGCTTACCCTTTTCTTAACCGGTACGCTGCGGCAACCGAACAGGGCAACCACAGGGGGTTGCCCCTACAAATGATGTCCTTGATATTATAACAAAAAGCCGTCTGCTGTGAAGTAGATGGCTTTTTTTCGTTTTTTGCTCCCATCCCTTGCACGGGAAGACATTCCGGGAGGCGTCGGCAAATGACATGCCAGCCCTCAGAGATTTGGTTCGGAGCAAAATTTGGAGCATATTTTTATGGAAATCATAGCTGATACATCTGCAATTATCGCTGTAATTCTTAATGAGCCGGAAAAAGATCAGATCATTCGCCTGACAACAGGATACAAAGAAATAATTGCGCCTGAATCCGTTTTTTGGGAGGTCGGAAACGCTTTTTCTGCTATGTTGAAAAGAAAAAGACTGCATATTGATTCGATTATAAAAGCTGTTGCTGTATTCAAGCGGATGCCTCTCAGATTTGCAGAGGTCGGTTTGGAAGCATCCCTGAAAATATCTGATGAGCAGAATATTTACGCTTACGATGCTTATCTCATAGAATGTGCGATCCGGCATAAAAAACCGTTTATAACTTTGGATAGCAAACTGGCACGTATAGCCGGATTGTATCAGATTGAGGTTTTGGAGGTAAAAAGATGAAAATTTTTACATGCACAGAAGCGGAACAGAACTTTTCAGCCCTGCTTGACATTGCGGAAGAGAGCGGAAAAGTTTTTATTAAAAAAGACAACGGGGCAATTTTTGTTATTATGCCTGAGAAGGTCAAAGACTCTCCCTTTGATATTGAAGGCATTCATTCAGATATTACTACCGAGGAAATATTATCCTTCATACGGGAAGGCAGAGAGCGTTAAAATGTAATGCAGTTAAGTTAATGACCAAGAACTTCCCCCTTTTCTAAAGGGGGATCGAGGGGGATTTTTGTGGCAGCCTGAAAATCCCCCCTGCCCCCCTTTAAAAAAGGGGGGGACTGTCTGCCCTTTCAATCCGGCAAAATAAAAATTGTTGACAAATATAAAGAAAAATATGTATGAATTAGAACAAATTGAGGGCGTGAAGTGTGGAAGCGATAAAAAAGCCGGAGTTTGTGAATGACAAAAAAATCGCTTAGATATGGCTATATACGGGGGGATTTATAAGATGTCTATCGCATTAAGAGATATGGATAATATGGAAATGATTCATCTGGAACGCTTGGCTTATATTCTGAAAGGACTCAGCCCGGCAGAGCTTGAAACCTTGGAGATTCTTTTGGATGAAGACGCTCTTGAAACGCTCGCTCATTCCTTAAATGAAGTCAGGGCAGGAGAAAGGATAGCGATTGATGAGTGGTAAATCATATCAAATTTTTATGGCTACTTCTGCTCATAGGAAATACAAAAAATTTCCGCCGGATTTGCAGGAAAAAATTAAACAGGAGGCGCAAAAGCTGTCAGAATGTCCGAATCATTATGAAGAATTAAAGGGTCCGTTAAAAGGCATTCTGTCGTATCATTTTGAATATAAAAAAACACAATATCGGATTGCTTACCGAATTCTCGAAGATACTAAAGAAATTGAAATCATTCTGGTGAAATCCAGAGAAAATTTCTATGAGATTTTAAAGCGGATTATAAAATAAGGTCAGGACATTTGACGAGTTCATCTGTTAAAAGACCCTCATATTAAAGACAAAAAGAGGAAGCAATGAACGACATCGTGCGTCAGAAATTACAATATGTTATAAAACGCTGCGAGGGACTGCTACGGGATTTTTGCCCGGAATACAAGCGAGAGGTCAATGTGCTGGTCAGTGCGCTGAAAGAAAGAGTTGCAGCGGAACTGATGAGCGCATCGGATGCCATACCGAAACAGCTTTTGTTAGAAAGGCTGATACAGCGACTGTATGAGAATCTCGGCATGGCAGAGGAATTTGCCCGGTGGTCAGTGGAGTCGTGGGCAATAGCACTGGGTGTGATATCGGGACCGATGCCGGTTACATCTGTGCCGAAATCAAAAATATCTGTTGCCCCGCCTAAGCCGGCTGTAACACAGCCGCAAACCGGCGACAGATATACAGAACCGCTGACCGGAGCAGAATTTGTTTACATACCTCCGGGAGAATTTATGATGGGGAGTCCTGAAGGCGAATCTGGACGGTCCGATGATGAAACACTGCACCGGGTAAGGCTGACCCGTGGGTTTTACATGCAGACTACTCAGGTGACCGTGGGGCAATGGCGGGCATTTGTTAAAAATACCGGATTTGAAAGTCAGGCGGAAATCGAGGGCGGCGCATACGGATGGACAGGTTCCAGATGGGAATTGAATAAGAAGTATTACTGGGACAACCCGGGATTTTCACAGACAGATTCCCATCCTGTAAACTGCGTGTCATGGAATGATGCTCAGGCATTTATAACATGGCTGAATAAAGACAGAAGGACAGAACAATACCGTCTGCCTACAGAAGCGGAGTGGGAATATGCCTGCCGTGCGGGAACAAATACGCCTTTTTATTTCGGGAAATGTCTTTCAACAGATGAGGCAGATTATGACGGCAACTATCCGCTGGGAGGCTGTCCCAAAGGGGAATATCGGAAAAAAACGACTCCGGTGAAA
>JAIFKL010000376.1 GCA_020049595.1 Desulfobacteraceae bacterium | reverse complement strand
GTTTTCCCGAATCCGCCGTGACCTGCAATGACAATCAGACTGCGGTTTTCATCGCTGACATAATCCGCAAGCTGCTCCAAATATGCCTCCCGGTCAACAAACAGGCGTTCAAGCGGCATGGTTCCGACAAATTTGCGGCGGGAGGTTTGGCGGGTTCTGCCTTCCTGAATCAGTTCTTGCCGCAATTCTTCAAGCTTTCGGTTTAATTCTGAATTTTGCTCCAAAACAGTATGAACGTCCGTTGCAATGCCGTCAACTTTTTCTCTGATATAAAAGATATGCTCAATTGCTTCACGTACAGGCTTGGCAAGTTCTTCAAGTTTTGCCTGAATAAGTTCCATATTCACAGCCTGCTCTGCCAGCAGTTCGCTCTGAAAAATCGTGCGGACTCTTTCATCATTTTTCAGAATTTCGGCAAACCAGAGACACAGGGAATTGAACCAGTCCAATTGAACGCCGTTTCTTTCCCATCCTTCCCGAATCATCAGGATAAAGCAATAGGGCAGATTGTCCTGCCATTCGGAAATCTGAAGAATCACCTGTTCTTTCAATTCGATTTTTAATGCCTCAAGCTGCTCTTTTGCACTCATATTTTCAGACTGTAACAACAGTTTGAGCTTTGCTTTCGGAACCTTAGCCGAAGGAACATAATCAGGCGCGGACAGTCGCTCAATTTCGGTGTAAAGCCTTTGCCGAACCACATCTGCATGAGCAACTTCGCTTCGGGGACGGTCAAGCGGCTCATCCTTTCTCAGCAGTTCCCGTGAAACGCCGCATTCTTCCATAAAGCTTTTGCAGACAAAGAGTGTGGAATCGTGATTCACAGGCTGCCCGCCTTTCTGCAAACGATTTTCAAACGAAATCACCACCTCGGCGGCTTTTTTCTCGGTGATACTGGCGATGATGCTGCCGAGTGCGCCGGTCAGCAGCGTGTAATATAAGGGATCCATTGATTCGCTCCTTTAAAATCATCCGGAGTGCTGAAATGAAATTTTAGCACAAGACGCAAAAAGTTTACTGCGTTCATTTTTGCACTCCGGAGAAGATTTGGAATCTGAAAAATGCTTATTTCATAAAATACAGCATAAGTCAATTAAATTTCAGGAAGTTAAGCAAGCTGTTTTTCAATCAGCCCCTTTTCAATCAGAACGGACATGGAGCGGTTGCCGATATTCGTCACCTGCGCCAGCGCACGGGTCAGATGAAAAACAGACTCCTGAACCACACGGGAGTTGACCATGACCACCGCCAGATGCAGATGCTTTTCCGCTTCCTGCCAATCCTCCTCCGGGGCTAATTTCCGGGCAAGCTGAATTTCGTTGACCAGCATATAGATGATTGTTTTTATTACTTTCTCTCCGCCCATTTTTTCGGGAGGCGTCAGAGCGTCAAGCATCTGAACGGTCTGGGAAAGCCATATCATACCTGATTTAATCTTTTCGCTTTGGGAAAAAGCGATAATTGCATCTTGAATTTCCATTGTTTTTAACAGCCTTTGCTTTTTTTTTCACCATTAAAAATTGACAAGCGTGCATGACAGTTGATAAAGATATATCTTTTTTAGATTTCAGAAATATATTTTTAACAGACTTTATTGAAAATAAAAGGACAAAATGTTTCTCGCAAAGGGCGCAGAGGGCGCAAAGAAAAAAGATTTATAAAATAAAGATGTTATAATTACAAAAAATATCTTTGCGTGTTCTTTGCGCCCTTTGCGATCTTTGCGAGATATAAAAAATGTTTCTCGCAAAGGGCGCAGAGGGCGCAAAGAAAAAAAGATTTATAAAATAAAGATGTTATAATTACAAAAAAATATCTTTGCGAGAACCAATTTATTTCCAACAGCTTTTAATACTTGATAAGGAGACACAGCATTCATGCCGACAAAATTGTTGATTATCGGAGGCGTTGCGGGCGGCGCGACAGCCGCAGCCAGAAGATTGGACGAACATGCGGAAATCATTCTTTTTGAAAGAGGAGAACATATTTCCTTTGCAAATTGCGGGCTTCCGTATTATATTGGGCAAATTATCAAAGAGCGGGATGATCTTTTTGTTACCACACCCTAAGCGTTCAAAGCAAGATATAATATTGACATCCGAATCTTTTCGGAAGTGACGGCGATTGACAGAAAAAACCGTCAGGTGACTATCGGGCTTGAAATGGCGGAAAATCTTGTGCATCGGGGCATCAAAACCACAGTGATTGAAATGCTCGATCAAGTCATGCCGCCCCTTGATTATGAAATGGCTGCGAACCTCAGCGGCGGATACAAAACCTATGTAAGTGAGAATTGAGAATTGTAAAATTGAAATCTTCAATTCTCAATTTAAAAATCCCTATGCGTATCGCTGTTTTTTCAGACGTACACGGCAATCAGGAAGCCCTTGAAGCTTTTATCGCTGATGTCTCGAGACGTAAAGTAAATCTTTATGTATGTCTCGGAGATGTTGTCGGATACGGAGCTAATCCCAACGAATGTATTGCCATGCTGCAATCGCTGCCTGACATCAGTTTTGTTCTCGGCAATCACGATGCCGCGGCTCTTGAGTCGGGCTATCCTTATGACATGAACCGGGACGCGGCGCGGGCAATGGTGTGGACCATGGAAACGCTTTCCGAGAAAAGTATTGCTTTTCTGAAAAACATGCAGCCAAGCATAAAAATGGATAACATGCTTTTTTCACATTCAAATCCTTACAGCCCCCTGGCATGGTATTATGTCAATGATGCAGAATACGCGGCGCGTTCTTTTGCCCGGACAAAGGAGAAAATACTGTTTATCGGTCATACGCATGTTTCCCTGATGATTACCCGGAAAAATATCTTCAGCCTGCTGTTTAAATCGCCGGAGGAAAACACTGCTGTGCATGTTGACAGACGCAAACGCCAGATTGTCAACTGCGGCAGCATCGGCCAGCCCAGAGACGGAGACCCCAGAGCCTCTTATCTCATCTATGATACCCAAAAAGGCATCATGGAATTTTATCGGATTGAGTACGACTACGAGACAACGGCTGAAAAAATACGCCGCAAAGGACTGCCCGAATCGCTTGCCCTCCGGCTGTTCAGAGGCGAATAACGGGACGACCGTTCGGGAAAAGTTCGTAGGGTGGGCATGAAATGCCCACCCTTCCCCGCCAATAATTCTCAGTCGTCCCTACGGGACTGATAAATGATGGGAACCCTCTTCCCCGCCAATAAATTGGCGGGCTATTCTCGGGATGTCCCTACGGGATTTATCCGTCCGTCAGCACATTTCCATTGCCGAAATCGGGAAAAGCTTTCAGCAAATCCGAATTTAACTCGCCTGCGTTGCGGTAGCGCTTCGATACGTCTTTTTCCAAAGCCTTCAAGATAATTGCCTCCAATTTCTCCGAAAGCCCGGGTTCGAGACAACGCGGGGAAACCGGCGGCATTTCAAGAATAGAATCCATGAGATAACTTTCGCTCTCATTGCTGAAGGGAAGGCATCTTGCAGACAGGAGATAAAGCATCACGCCCAACGCCCAGACATCGCTGGCAATACAGCTTTTTCCACGAATATGCTCCGGTGCCATAAAGGGCAGCGAACCCATCGCGCTGGTGTCGGCATTTCGGGCGGACAGGTCCGCGGCAAGACCGAAATCCAACAGCTTCAATACGCCGGAATGCGTAAGTATCATATTTTCCGGTTTAATATCCCTGTGTATGACTCTATGCTCGTGTGAATATGATACCGCAGAAAGCAGTTCTAAAAATGCCTTTTCTTTCTTTTCCGCGTCCATGCCCGAATCAAGGAGTTCCTGCATGGTCTTTCCCGAGACATACTCCTGAATCAGAATGATTTTTCCTTCTTCTTTAAATACTTCTATCAACTGTACGATATGTGGATGGCGAATCAGGCGTTTCAGAATGGCGGCGGAGCGCAGGGCTTTGATATTCATATCCGGCGAATGAGGAATTTTCGCCACAGCAAGCGCGGCATCCCTTCCCCGCTCACGGACTAACCACACGGCTCCGAAACCGCCGGAACCGAGCAGACGAATACGCTCCCATTTCGCGTATTCTGAACCGTGAACATGAGTGAGCGGAGATTTCGGATGACTTCTTATCGGAGACTTGGGAGAAAAAAAGCGCAGCCCTTCCCGCAGGCTTTTCAGAACGCTATGCCACAGCAGATTTGTATCAGCCGCAGCCTCATCGTTTTCCTCCTGAATATCTCCTTTCTGAATGACTTCCGTTTGTGTCTGCACCACCGCCTGTCCCCATTCAAACAGCACATAAAAGCGGACAGGAAAACTGCTTTCATCCAACGGCAGTACCCAGTAGTCATCCGCGCCTGACCTAAGATAATGTTTGATTTCGGATGCCGAAGCCGGGTCAATCAGAACCAGAATCGGAACGGGGCGGCAAAGCGCGTTTCTGATCCGGCGGATTTCCTGCTCCGCTTTTTTCCGGTTTTCATCCGCGTGGAGAATGACCATGCAGGTATCTGCATCGCAAAGAGACGGCTCGGCATCGGGCAACGGACAGACATCTGTGTATTTGACTTCGATTTCAAAGGAAGACAGCAGGCTTCGGATACAGTCGCTTTCTTCCCGCGTAAGGCAAACTAACAAAACACTTTCTCTCAGCATGTTATTCTTTTCCTTACACTACCGGATGATTTTTCAGACCGTTCTGCTGAGACAGACACAAAACGGCTTGCAAAGCCGTTTTACTGTAAAACGCCCAGGCTTAAAACAGACGCAAATCGTTTGTGTTTCTATCTTAATAAAATCAGAATGTTATATTTTTTTTTGTCCGGCAGTGTCTCTTTTCCTATTTTTTTCTAACCACTTCTTTCAGAGAAATTCTCAATCCCCATATTCCCGCATCCACTGCCCCAGCACCGGAATCGTCAGTTGCCCGTCTTCAGTTATCAGGCAGCGGCGTTGAAGCCAGCGCCGGGTTTGTCTGTCCAATTCCGGCTTTTCGTCTTTTACCCAAGCCCGAAACACAGTTTCCCGGCAATGAATTGCCGGTTTATTTTCAGCCGTCCCTACGGGACTCGGTTCACGGGCGGGTTATCTTATCCGGCGATAAATCGCCGGGCTATTGTCATGGCGTCCCTACGGGACGATGCGCTGTTCTGTAGGGAGATCACGAATTATCCTTTCTGCCGTAAATGATTGCATCATGGTTTACCGAGGCGTCTGTCCGTTTCGTTTCGCAGATGCCGATCAGCCCGTCAAGCGCGGTGTAATTTTCCGCATCGCAAGGATCGAGGATTTCAATTTCTAATAATATCCTGTCGTTCTGAATCGTTTTGAACGCTCCGGTCATCGGAATCAGAAATCCTTTTTCAACCCTTATAATTTGTCCGAGGGATAAATCCCCCGGCTGAAAGCTCAAGCACGCTGAAGCGTGCTGTGTAATCTGCGGCACCGGTTAAAACAGCCTGCTTCAGCAGGCTTGAGCTTTCAGCCCTGAAATTTATTTCAGGGCTGATTTCGGGGCGTCATCTTTCAGCCATTCTTCCAGCACCTTCCCGAAAATTTTATTGTCTTCTGTCAGCAAACCGCGAGTTCGCAAGCCGGGACGGTCAGCGGGTTTTCCTGCCATATACTGCTTTAACATCTCCTGTTCTTTAGGGCTTATTTTATCCCACAGTTCCGCCAAACGTCTTGCCGATTCTGTCTGAAAAGCATCCAAAGCAGTCCGCTGATCCCGCTCGTCCGACAAATGACGCCCCAGCAGTTGCAGATAAAAAGGATGCCGCCCCGCCCAAACACGCATGAGCTTTGCTTTCTCTCCCTTAAATCCGCCCCATCTGATGATTTCCTCAGCCGCTTCGGTTTCCAGCAAGCCGACCTGCTGAATATGCAGGAGATTGTCAAAAGGCGAGGTATTATTGTGTGTGTTTTTATAAATCAGATCAATATGTTCACGCAATGAAAATATCCATATCACCCGGCGTTCCTGCATCATTCCCCGCAGACGTTCAAAAAACCGGGGCGGAAAATTCCTGATGATGTGTTCCGCGTCATCCACCATGACTATCGGCGTGAAATTTGTCCTGATTTTCACTTCATTTGCCCAGCCTGACAGCGCGCCGGCGGCTTCTTCCGGGTTATCGGAAGCCAGTTTGCCGGTAATTTCAGTAACAAATGCGCTTACTGTTGCGCCTTCATCTCTTTGTCCGTTGAGTAAAAAGACCGGTTTTCCCTGTTCTTTCAGTTTCTTTTCCCATGTTTCAAGCACCGAGGTTTTGCCGATGCGCCGGTCCCCGATCAGAGAAATGCTTTCATATCTTTCTGAAGATGCTTCCAACTGCTTCAACAATTTCCTGCGTCCCACAAAATTCGGCGGCGTGACAGGCGTCCACGGAGTGTAGGGATTTTTATCCCGTTTCCATGTGGTTCTTAATAATTTTTGTCATACTACCGGACAAAAATCCGGCATTATTTATAATTACAATCAGTTAAAATTTTCATTTACCGAATCCGATTTTTATGTCAT
>JAIFKL010000017.1 GCA_020049595.1 Desulfobacteraceae bacterium | reverse complement strand
TCTGTTTTCAATAAAAACCAGAACAGCGCGCCCGTAAAGACCAATGCGAAATTAAATGCAATACACATGGGAACATTAAAAGAGATATTCCCCATGAATAAAGCTGAGGAACTGTAGGAAGTCTGAACGGTTTTATAGTCCGATGAAAAGATAAACCGGGCGATTTCGGTCAGCACCATGCCGATGCCTACGGTCATCAGCACCTGGTTTTCAGGTAGAACAGATTCTATTTTCATCAGGGGATTTAAGAGAAATTTCTGAAGAAACGCGCCCAGCAGAAAAAGCGCAGGCATGGCGACCATGAGGGAAAGATAGGGATCAATATGAAAATAATGGGAAAGCACGAATGTGATATACATGGAGACCATCATCAACTGCCCGTGCGCCAGATTGATGATGCCCATGACGCCCATAATCAGCGTCATGCCGATGCCGATGAGGCTGTAAATGCCGCCGATCAGAATGCCGGCAACAACTGTCTGAAGAAAAACATCCATTGTTTGTCCGCCTTTTTTTTAGATGGCGAGGTCAGAGGTTCGAGGTCAGAGGTTCGGGGTCAGGGGAAGCCACCCCGAACCCCTTACCTCGAACCCCTCACCCCTAATCATTTAATCAAAGCTAATACCCCCAAGTCTTCATCCAGTCCACCGGATAGGCAAAAGGTTTTGAACCGACATTTGCGGGCCAGACCATTTCCAGCTTGCCGTCAATCCACTGAACCACATAGGTGGGAAGTTTGTTCTGATTGCTCATCTTATTGTAGGAAATGAATTTCACAGGACCGAAAACAGTCATCATGTCTGTTTTGGACAGAGATTCCCGCACATCGCTGTTGGAAAGCGATTTTGCCCTTTTCAGCGTATCCGCAATCACATAAGCCGCGGCGTAAGCTTCCGCGCCGTGATATTCTGTGGGCTTCTTGAATTTGGCGACAAATTTGTTGTAATAATCCATCGCGCCCGGATAAGGAAGGGTTTCATGCCAAAGGGTTGCGGAAATGAGTTTTTCGGAAGCAGCCGCGGCATTCTGCTGAAATTCCGGCAGGGTGAAGCCGGCACCCGCGCCGATGAACATTTTGGGCGTCAGTTTCAGTTCTTTTGCCTGTTTCATGAGCAGCGCCGCATCCATAACATACGAAATCATATACACAACATCGGGATTTTTTTCTTTGACCTGTACCAGCACGGGTTTGAAATCAATTCCGCCGTGTTCATATCCTTCTTTTAAAAGAAGTTTATATCCCATTTTACCGCAGATTTCTTCAAAAGATTTCGCGCCGTCCGTACCGAACTTGGAATTTTCATAAAGGATAACGGCACTCTGAGGTTTTACCTTTTCCGAGAGCAGTGTTTCTACCGATGAGGCATACTCGCTCACCGGCTGATTCAGCCGGAAAACATAATCCCATCCCGAAGAGGTGATGTTATCGGCAGAGCCGGTATTGACAAGAAAAGGAACCTGATTCTGCTGGCAAACGCCTGCAACCGCGTATGTTACGGAACTGCTGTATCCGCCCCCTATCATGACCACTTTGTCTTTGGTAATGAGTTTTTCCACCACCGAGCGGCCCACTTCGGGTCTGCCCGTGTCGTCTTCAATCACAAATTCCAGTTTTTTTCCGTTGATACCTCCGGCAGCGTTGATTTCTTCCAGCGCCATGTCAAAAGACATTTTTTCAATTTCCCCGAACTTTGCCTGATCGCCGGTCAGGGGAAGCACAATTCCGACTTTTATTGCGTCATCCGCGCTCCAGCTCACAGCAGCAGGCAGCGAATTTCCCAGAATCAGACACGCCGCCCAAACCCAAACCAAACCTGACCATCCGCCTGTTTTTTTCATCAAATCTCCTTTTTTGTTTTTTTGGTTAATAATATCGAAAATATAGCATAGTGATCCGCTTTTGATTTTTTACGGCATATTTTCTCAGCATTTGTAAAACGCCCGGCTGAAAACAGACAAACCCGTTCTACAGCCGTCGTTAAGTACAACGGGTTTGCAACCCGTTTCACAGCCGTCGTTAAGTACAACGGGTTTCAAACCCGTTCTACAGCTACAGTGTATTCCGTTTTCAGATATCTGTCTGTGTATGTCTGTGTGCGTCTGCGGCAAAAAAACAAAAGCGGATCAATATATATTTATTCAATATCAGATCGCTGCGGTTTCAGTATCCCTATAAAAACCGAAAAAAGCTCCTCAAGATCGGAGGGAACCCGGTAAGAATCAATATCTTTTGATATCAGTTTTTCCCTTCTGTCAAGTATTCCGAATTTCCACAAGTCTCCGACCGTGACTGCCCCGTATATCGGATTATCGCTTTCTTCCATATATTTGTCAACAGCAATCATTTCCACAGCCAACTGATTGAATCCTCTTTCCAAATCTGCTTTCTTGGCTTCAATAATAATCAGGCTGTGCGCTGATCTTATCAAATAATCAATATTTCCTTTGAGCTGATCGCTGACATTGAGAGGATACTCTATATCAATGTCTGCTTCGACAAAATCCAATAATTCCAAAAGAACCGGAGCAACCAGCATTTCCCGTTTTGCGGTTTCCGAGTTAAGCGAGATATGAGGCAGTTTTTTATAGAAAGTATTTTTTAACTTTTCCAAGGAACCTTCAAAGGGATGCCCGGGAAGATTAATTCTTTCCAACCGGAACTTATAGCCGAACTCTGAAAGGATTTCCTTGGTCGGATTGGCTAAATTAAAATAATCGGAAAAGGTATATGATTTTCCTTCTTCAAGTATTGATTTTCTCACAGATCACCCTGTCTTTATAAAATCTGATTCAACTTCTTTAACACTTCCCCAGGTTTTTTTTAAAAAAAACCCTCAGGGTCTCTCAGTAAAACGGCCCGGCTAAAAATAGACAAACCCGTTTTTTTGACATTTCCATCAGATTTCAAATGTACAATTTATATAAAAATTTATTATAGAAAAATTCAAACATATCTGTCAAGCAATAAAATTATCTGTATGAAAATTTTCTGAAATTTTTGCCTATATGGCTGCGCTTGCAAGACTTGGGCTGAAAAAAGAATTTGTTTATCTGAAAATTGTATGCTACATATTTTCAGCTTTCAACTTCAAGATAAGGACAAGCCGATGGACTCAAAAGCAAAAATCCTGATGGTGGATGACGAGCCGGATTTTACGGAATTTGTGAAATGGCAGCTTGAAATGCTTTCCTACACGGTTCGGACCGCTGCCTGCGGTGAAGACGGGCTTGAAATTCTCCGCAAAGACGCGAGCGACATTCTTCTTGCCGATATTCGTATGCCCGGCATGGACGGCATTGAGCTGATCCGAAAAGCTTTGGAAATTCAGCCGGATATTCAGTGCATTGTTATGACCGGACACGGAGGCATCGAAACTGCGGTGGATGCCATGCGGCTGGGCGCGGTCAACTATCTCCGCAAGCCCGTGGGCGTGGATGAATTGGATATTGCCGTCCAGAAAGCGATGGAAAAACTCGCGCTGATCCGTGCGGTTCGGGAAAAACAGGCTCGGCTTGAAGCGGTCAACAAAGAACTCCGCGAAGCCAATGCAGAACTGACCCGACTTCGGCATCAGCTTGAAATCTCTCTTGAAAAAGAGACCGAAGAACGCAAACAAGCCCAGGATGCGTTGCGAAACGTCCAAGTCAGGGAATTGCTTGTGGAAGTGCTGACGCTTTCGCTCCGATATTGGAAACAGACCACAAAAAAGTCAAAAATCGAACTTGCCGAAGAAAGCAAAATCTGGACCGCATCCATAGACAGCGGCGGCACTTACCGAACCCGCACGCTGGACCGCTACCTCCGCGTCCATACCCTTCCCCCGAATCCCCGCTCCTCGGATGTGCTGGACACCGCGTATTTTGTGCTGTCGAATTGTCCGCCCCATGCTGAAATGAAAGAGAAACTGCAAGAAAAAATCGCCAATCTTGAAAAACTGCTTTTAACATCTGTCTGAAATCCGCATTCTGACACATAAAAATTCATCGTCAAAATAAATCCGGTAAGTTTCTTGGAGCAAAAGTGTATAATAGACATTATCGGAAATAAAAGTTTCTCGCAAAGGCGCAAAGAACGCAGAGAAAAAAAAAGAGAAAACCGGAATCTTTGCAGCCGCAACATTCCATAATTTTTGCATAATCTTTGCGTCATCCGCGTCTTTGCGAGAAATATGAACAATTAACCGAAATCCGAATGAAATTTTTTCAAGTCTTCTGATATGACTGACAAAGCGCGGAAAGAAAAACCTGCACGTTTTCAAAGCTGGATAAGCCTGATGTTTCTGTTTTTGACAATAGGATTAGAAGGGCTGATGGCAGTTTACTGGACAGCAGTGCTGGAGCCTCAACTGACGGCAAAAGCAGCCGTAACCGCAAGGGCTTTGGCTCAGTCTCATCTTCCGGCGATTGCGGACGCGCTCACACAGGAAAACGCGGAAACCGCAGAGACCTTAAAAGAAATCGTCAATGCTGTCAATAAGATATTGCTTCTCCGAGACCCCAACACCGGCAGCCCTTTTATACTGGGCATGGAGATTGAAATTGACTACACTGCTGTCAGTGCGCCGGAGGGCGAATTGGATTTGAAGCGCGGTCTCATCAGCCCCGGCAATCATTTTATCACGGAAATTCCGCTGTATTCCAAAATGACGAGAGAACTTATCGGCATTGCCCGCATGTATAACAGCCCGGAGTTTTTTCAAAATTTCAAAGCTGATGTGAAAATCACGTTTCTTGCGGGCGCGGGCGTCGGATTTGCGCTGCTGATGCTGACCTGGGGAATTTCCATTGTGCTGCTCGGCAAGGTGAGGCAGGCTGAAAAACAGCTTCAGGAGAAACAGGCGCAGATTGTCCATGCGGGCAGGCTCACGGCGATGGGCGAGATGGCGACGGGCATTGCCCATGAAATCAATCAGCCTCTTGCGATTATCCGCATCGCCGCCGACGGACTGAATACTTATTTTACACGGCAGGGCCTTGTAGGCATGGAAACCAAAGCCGCGCAGAAGATCATCGAGCAGGTCAAGCGCGCCGCGTCCATCATTGACAACATGCGCTCTTTTGCCCGCGCCGATGCGGATGCGCTGGAATCCGTAAATCTCATCGAGCCGGTGAGCCGGGCATTGTCTTTTTTCAAAGAACAGTTCCGCATTCACGACATTCTGCTCAAACTGTCTCTGTCCCCGGATTTGCCTCAGGTGAAAATAAATCCTCAGAAATTCGAGCAGATTGCGGTGAATTTTCTCTCCAATGCCCGTTATGCTGTGGAGAAAAAAGGAGAGAAAGCGGACAAGTCATATCAGAAGGAAGTCGCTGTGAGACTTTTTCAGGATGCTGAAAGCAAACGGATTGTTTTCGAGGTTGAGGACAACGGCATCGGTATGTCCAGCGAGGTGCGGGAACGCTGCATGGAGCCGTTCTACACGGACTTTCGATTGTTCACGGGATTGTGCGGGAATTTCAGATGGAAATCGAAGTCGCCGGCGCTGAAGGGGAGGGGAGTCGGTTTGGGGTGAAGATTTGACCGGAATACCAAAAAGCTTTTCTTTGCGCCCTTTGCGCCCTTTGCGAGAACTTTTTAGCTGAAAAAAAGCTATTCATACCTAAGCGCACGGATAGGGTCTGTGTTTGCCGCCTGACAGGCAGGATATAATCCGAAAAAGATTCCGACGCATACAGACATTATCAGCGGAAGAATAAGGGCTGAAAAAGTAATTGCCATGTTCCATCCGGCAAAGGCTGATATAAGCCGAACCGCTGCCAGCCCGGTCCAAATTCCGAAAATGCCGCCGGTAAATGTCAGCATCACGGCTTCTGCAAGAAACTGAATGACAATATCTTTCCGTCTCGCGCCCACTGCCCGCCTGATGCCGATTTCTTTTCTACGCTCGGAAACTGTTGCCAGCATGATATTCATAATGCCGATGCCGCCGATCAGCAGAGAAATACAGGCAACGGATCCGAGAAAAATGTTGAATGTACGCTGGGTCTTCTGCGTCTGCCTGAGAAGTTCCCGAGGAATAATCATCTGATAATCCTCTGTCTGATGATGAGATACGCTTACAATTCGTTTAATGATCTCGCCCGCGGCGAGAACCTCACCGGCTTTGCTCATCTGCACAACTATCTCGCTTAACTCAGATGTCTTTTGACTCATTGCCTTTTCCCCGAATTGCTGCAATGCCGGGTCCGTTCCCAAAGGAATGAAAATCATTTCGTTATAATTCCTGACAGATATGACAGAACTCTGTCCTGTTTTGCGGTCAAATTTGTCCAACATCCCCACAACTTTAAACAGATGATTTTCTATCCTTATATCATCTCCGATGCCGGTGCCTGAATTTCCGGCGATGCTGCTGCCCAAAACACAGATCAGATTTTTTTCTGCTATATCCTGATCCGCAATAAAACGCCCCTGTGAGGCAAACAAATTCAGCAGACTCAGATAATTTGAAGAAACCGCAGCCATCTGGGGAGATATGTCTTTCGGCATTCCGAATACAGACGCAGTGACTTCTTTCAGACAGGCAATGTCTTTGATATAGAGACATCCCGCCCTGATCCGGTCTCTGTCTTTGAGATTCAAGCCTTCAGAAAGTTTTTCACCGGCTTTGATCTTCTGTTCTTCGGTCATCGCTGCTGCTTTGAGATAAATGTTTGTTATGCCGAGTTGTTCTATCTGGCGGATAACAGTTTGTCTCGCGCCCTCTCCGAGAGAAAGCATCGTCAGCACAGCCGTCACGCCGCATACAATCCCCAGCACACTCAGCGCAGACCTGAGTTTATGCTGCATCAGGCTGTTTGATGCGGTTTTAACTATCTTGCTGATGTGATAAAAATCAGGAAACAATTTCTCCGTCTTTTAAAACGATATGGGCGGCAGCGTGGGAAGCCACTTCTCTGTCGTGCGTTACCATGATAATTGTAGCCCCTTTCTCGTGGAAATTCTGAAATAAGGAAAGAATTTCTCTGCCCGTATTGAAGTCCAAATTTCCCGTAGGCTCATCTGCCAATATGATTTTCGGCTCCGCAGCCACAGCCCTTGCAATTGCCGCACGCTGCATTTCCCCGCCCGAAAGTTCGGAAGGCTTGTGATTCATTCTGTGTTTCAATCCTACCTGCTCAATGGCGGCTGTCGCCCGCTGTTCGGCGGTCCGGGCGTCAATGTCAGCATAAAGAAAAGGTAGTCCGACATTTTCAAATACTGTCAGAGACGGTATCAGATTGAATGTCTGAAAAACAAAGCCGATATGACTCGCCCTTAACCGTGACAGCTCATCGTCCGAAGCTTCAAAGATGTTCAGATCGTCCAATAAGTAATCGCCGGATGAGGGGCGATCTAAACATCCCAATATATGGAGAAGAGTTGATTTTCCCGAACCGGAAGGACCTGTCACCGAGACAAAATCGCCCTTTTTCACAGTCAGGTCAATGCCTTTCAGCACCGGAATCACTGTGTTACCTCTGTTGTATTGCTTGACAATGCCGCTTAATTTTATCAAATTCTTCTCTACAAATATGACGCATCTACGATCTACAAATATGACGCATCTACGATCTACAAATATGACGCATCTACGATGCTCTTTGTTTTTCAATTTTCAATTTTCAATTCTCACTTCTCAATTCTACTGCCGAATCATGCTGATCTTTTCTCCTTCCTGCAAGCCGGATAAAATTTCAACCACATCCTCGTTCTGCCTGCCCGGAGAAACTGTCACTTTTTCAAATTTTTTCCCCAGAAATTTATAGCAGTATTTACGCCCGTTTTCATCAAAAACCGTCTGAATCGGGACAGATAAGGCATTTACGACCTGATCCGTCAGAACAGATACCCTTGCCGTCATGCCGGGTCTCAGACGGGCGTCTCCTCCTTTTAAGGAAACCGTGAGTTGAAAATACTTCTCACCGGCACCGCCCTCAAACCGCCCTGATGCAAGAATGCCGATAAGACTCACTTCTCCTTCAAACTGCATATCTGGATAGGCATCTGTTTTCACACTGCATTTCTGACCGAGAACAATTTTATGCAAGTCAATCTCCCGAACCTGCGTTTTGACGATCATGGAAGAAATATCCGGCAGATAGAGCAAAGGCTGATTCTGCAACACCCTGTCGCCGAGTCTCGGTTTTCTTTTCTGACCGTCATGGAATGTCTCATAAAGTACGACTATTCCCGGAAACGGGGCATGAATCTTTGTTTTGTCAAGCTCACCCTGCGCCTGCTTCAGCAGATTCTCCGCGGTCTGCAACTTGCCTTTAGTCTCTTTCACAGTGGAAATGGCTTTGGCGATTTTGAAAACACTGGCTTTTTTGGTCTGCTCAAGTTCCATTTGGGCTTTTTCCACCTTGGCTTTGGCGGTCTCTTCCAATGAGGGAAACACATACTTTTCATAACTCATATATTTCTTGTTCGCAGACTCGTAGCGTTCCTTCAGTTCCGAAGCTTTTTTCTTCGCTGATGCAATTTCTACCGAATTTTTCGATGTTGAGCTATATGAGACATCATCATCATTTTTTTCCTGCATTTTTTCGTTTTTCTCTTTGAAGACAGATAGTTCCAAAGGTCGGAGGACAACATAACTGCCATTTCTTTTCCTGTCTGAGTCGTATTGTTCATTTTGCTCTGAGATATTGTTTGCCGCCGCAGGAATTTCTTTAACAGGATTATCGCTGCCGCTTCTGCTCAGATTCTCCAAATCGGAAATATATGAAAGATAGCGGTCATATTCTTCCTGCGCTTTTTTCATTTCCTCCTCAAGCTGGGCGGACTGCAAAGGACCGTCTCCTTCGATGAGTTTTTTGAGTTCCAGCCGGGCAATCTTCAGATTAAATTCCGCTGTCCTGATTTCTCTTTCCGCCTGACTTTTCTCCCATTCAGATACCTGCTGCACCGCATCAACCGCGGCATCCAGCGCCGTAACTTCCCCTTTCAGACGCTGTATTTCCTCCTCAAAGGGAGCAGTATCCAATTTGACTAAAAGGTCTCCCTCATTGACCGGCGTACCGTCATCAATGAGATAAATAATTTTTCCTTTATCGCCTTTTATTTCGGAGGAAAGAATATGCGATCTTGCGGCATCTAACACGCCGACAGTATTTACCATAATATCAAAGCTTCTGAGAGATGCCTCAGCCGTCGGGAACTCTCTGCTTTCAAGAAAAGCATCAGGGCTGACAAATCGGGCAGATAAAATCCCGACAAGGCATAAGCAAAGAACTATGATGAAATATTTCAAAAATTTCTCCTACAAATATGACGCATCTACGATGCTTTGTTTGTCAATTCTCAATTCTCAATTATAAGCGTTCCCAGCGCGGCGCGCATCCGATACGTTCCGACAATATAGTCTGTCTCGGCGGAAAGCAGATTGACGCGAGCCTGCTGTAGTTGTGTTTCCGCTTCAATGATGTCAAAATTATCTGCCATGCCGTGATTGAATTTGATTTTCGACAAAGCAAGTTTCCCTTCAGCCTGTGCGATCTGCTCCTTCCTGATGCGGATGCGCTCCTGAGATTTGCTCAATGACTCTGACTCGCGGCGGACTTCTCTCATGACTTCATCCTGCTTTGCCTCAAGATTCAGGCGGGCGGTTCTGGCGGTAATAAGGCTTTGCTGAAAATCCGCTTTCTCGGAAGTTCGCGCAATGTCCGTGTTGCTGACAAGATTGACGCTCCAGCGGTTTTCGTTGAATCCCATGCTTTGCTCCAAATCCTCAGCAGAACCGTATTGCTCATAACGCATGACCATATTCAATTGCGGCAGAATATTGTGTTTGGCAATGTCCGAGCGTCGTTCCGCCTCACGGATTTCATCTTCAGACTGTTCCAACTCTTTTCTGTGTTTCAGAGCGATGCGGACAGCATCCTCCTGAGAGATGGGAGCGATTTTGACTTCAAGCGGCGCGGATACCTCAACGGCGCGCTCCAAAGGAAGGGCAAGAATCAGTTTCAGGCGGTCTCCGGCATTTCGCAAAGACTCTTTCATCACGGTCAGGCTGTCCTCCGCATCTTTCAGGCTGATTTCCGCCCGGTAAATATCCAAAGGGCTTGCCAGACCGACTTTTTCTTTTATTTTTGCGGTCTCGGCGTGCTGTTTCAGTCGTCCGACCTGCGAGTCAAACAGGCGGACAAGTTCTTTCTGTTTAACAATGTCATAAACAGCAGATACGGTGTCCAAAACCGCATTAACCTGACTCAGATAAAAAGACCTTTCCGCACTCCTGACCGAGAAGCGGGAACGCTCGGTTTTGTCGAGATTTGCTTTGCCGCCGAATCCTCTCAGCAGCGGAACTTCAAAAGAAATTCCGACAGTTCCCGAATATTCGTCTTCCGTTTTTCCGATGGAGGGAGATACGGAAACTTTGGTTCCGACTTGGAATTTTTTTTCCAAAGAAATGCCGGCACCGATGATGCCCTCGGAATCGCTGATGCCCGCATTGGCAGAAGGTCTTATTTTCACATCAAATTCGGATTCGGCGGTATGCAGAGACAGTTTCTGGCTTTCCACCCCGGAGGCTGAATTGATAAGGCTTCTGTTTGTCTGAAGGGCAAGGCTGATAGCTTGCTCAAGATTCAGGGAAATTACCGATGAGTCATTATAATTTTCCTGTGCCTGAATATCTGCTGTAAATCCGGTCAGATTTAGCGCCAGCAGCAACAGGAATGCGGTAAAGCGTTTCGTCATAATAATCCAAAAAAATCTCTCGCAAAGCACGCAGAGGGCGCAAAGAAAAGCTTTTTATAAAAAAATCTTTGCGGCCCGGGCTAAAAACAGATGCGTGCTTTGCGAGAACTATTTATTTCCCGTAAAAGACACGTTCATTCGCCGGGACGCGTCAAGAATTTCTACGGATACCAGATTGCCCGATTCATCATAATCCAAAATGACTCCCGGCTTGTCCTCGTCGCTTTCGGCCACTTGGCTGTCTGAAAAAATGGCGGTCAGGGTGTCTGTTCTTTTGTAATAGACAATTTTCATTTCTCATCTCTCCAATACTTATACCAATCCGCTATCAAAAAGCCTGTTCTCCGTAAAACCGCTTTTCAAGCGGTTTCAGCGATTTGAAAAATCGCTGTACGGTCTGAAAAGACCGATTTTTGAAAGCGAATTG
>JAIFKL010000193.1 GCA_020049595.1 Desulfobacteraceae bacterium | reverse complement strand
ACAATAACGGTATTGCCCGGATGGTAAGGGGGTATTTTTATGAAATGGCCTGTGTTATCCATGAGTGCTACAGGGTATTGGAAAAAGACGGTATCATGTTTATGGTCAATGATAATGTCAGGTACGCGGGTGTTGCAATTTCCGTTGATACAATACTTTCAAATATAGCTGAAAACATTGGATTTAAGATAGAAAATATCCTTATTCTGCCCCAAGGCAAAGGAAACAGTTCACAACAAATGGGCAGGCACGGCCGGGAGGCATTAAGAAAATCTGTTTATGTATGGAAAAAGGGGTAAGGGGTCAGAGGTTCGGGGTTCGGGGAAAGCCTCTGACCCCGAACCTCTGACCTCAAACCTTGAAAAAATGACAATTCAGACAATTTTCAGCGGACGGATGCTCGTCGCCATGATAATGGGCTTTTCCTGCGGCTTGCCCCTGCTGCTGACCATGACGCTTTTGCAGGCATGGATGAAAGAAGAAGGGCTTGACCTCAGCCTTATCGGCGCGATGACGCTCATCGGCATTCCCTACACGGTGAAATTCCTCTGGGCACCTTTTTTAGACCGCTTCACGCTGCCTTATATTTTCGGTTTCGGGGGACGCAGAAGGGGATGGCTCCTGCTTTCACAGATTGCGCTGGCGTTTTCCATTGCAGGGCTGGGACTTACGAATCCGAAAGACGCACCGATGACGATGGTGTTTGCCGCTTTTCTGGTGACATTTTTCAGCGCATCTCAGGATATTGTGGTGGACGCGTATCGGAGAGAAGACCTTTCCGACGCGGAACTCGGACTGGGTTCCTCGCTTTATATTAACGGATACCGTGTGGGAATGCTGCTCGCGTCCGGCGGCGGCTTGATTATGGCAGATCAGATGCCCTTTTCAAGGGTCTATATGATCATGGCGCTGTGTATGCTGCCCGGAATGCTCACCACGATTCTGGCGCGTGAGCCTGAAATCACAGATGCTCCCCCCAAGACGATAAAAGACGCGGTGGTCGCGCCGCTCACGGAATACTTCAGCCGTCATAATGCCCTGTGGATATTAGCCTTTATTCTTTTCTACAAAATCGGCGACACCATGGCAATGGCAATGACCACGCCTTTTTATTTGGACATCGGATTTTCAAAAACGGAAATCGGCGCGGTGGTAAAACTTTTCGGTTTCTGGGCAACGGTCATCGGCAGCCTGATCGGGGGATTGTGGATGTTTCGGCTCGGCATCAGCCGGAGTCTGTGGGTCTTCGGTTTTTTTCAGGCAGTGACGATTCTCGGCTTTGTGGTTCTGGCGCGGGTCGGCCACAGCGTGCCGGTACTGTCAGGAGTCATCGCGCTTGAAAACCTGAGCGGGGGCATGGGAACCGCGGCATACAGCGCGTTCATGGCAAGCATCACCAACAAAAAATTTACAGCCGCGCAATATGCGCTTCTCAGCAGCCTGATGGGAATCCCCCGAGTCATTGTCTCCGCGCCCACGGGTTTTCTGGCAAAACACTTGGGATGGGAAGGATTTTTTCTCGTATGTACGCTCATGGCGGTGCCGGGAATGCTGATACTATTAAAATTGAGAAGTGAGAAATGAGAATTGAGAATTGAACACTTCTTATTTCTCAATTCTCAATTCTCAATTCTCAATTACAAAATGGATATACAAAACAGACAAATTACAGAGCAAATCCGAAATCTGCACATCAGGCGGAAAGAGATTCTTTCGCTGCCTGCGGAAAAAGCCTTAGATGAAATTCTCGATTTCCCGCAGTCCGCAGCCATGGTGCATTCCTTTCCTGAAGAAGACTTTTTTTTCCTGATTCACGACATCGGCGTTGAAGATTCAATAGAACTGCTCTCGCTCGCATCCGACAGGCAGTGGGAATACATCCTTGACGTTGAGATATGGGAGCAGGATAAAATTTCGATCAATTCCCTTACCAAATGGCTTGACCTGCTCATGAAAGCCGACCCGAACCGTGTGATCCGATGGCTTCTGAAAGATAAACTCGAAATGGCGGAGTTCTATCTGTTTAAGAATGTCGAAGTCATGGTTCGGGAACACGATCAGGACCCTTCGGATTTCGGCGACGGCTTTTTCACTGTTGATGATATATTTTACATCAGACTCATTGACTCGCCCTACGGCTATGAAGTGAGCGACAGGGAAAAGCGCGATGAAGTGGCATCGGAGATTCTGCATCGGCTTGCCATGTTTGACCATGTGATCTACCAGCGGGTGCTGTTTGAATTTATGACCGTTCTTTCCGCAGAAACCGAAGAAGAAGCTTTCCGCCTGCGAAATCAGCGTCTTGCGGAAAAAGGATTCATGCCTTTTGATGAGGCGGTGGGCATTTATCAGCCTTTGAAAGTGAAAGATTTGAAAGACCCGGGTTTTTTAAAAAGACTCCGCTTTCCCAACGCGGCGTATTCTGAAGCAAATCCTTACGCGCCGGTTCCTTTCTATTCTGTCGGAATGCTCAAACAGGACAATCTCTTTACCCGTTCCTTGCAGGAGATAAAAACAGATGAGATATTGCAGCAGTTGCAGTCAGAGTTTGCGGGGCTGTGCAATCAGATTATTTCCGCAGATCAGAAGATTATACGGGAGCGGGAGGAATTGCGGGGCATTGTGAAAAAAGCCTGCGGATACCTCAGTCTCGGTTTGGAGCATATTTCAGTAAAATACAGTGAGAAAGCTGTGAACCGCAGCGCGGCGCTGATACAGAAAATTCCGCTTTCCCGGATTTTCAGGGTGGGATACGGTTTTGCGCTCCGACTGAAATGGCGGGCGCAGAAATGGCAGAAACAGAGCTGGTTTTCACAGAAAAAGCTGCCCTTAGGTTTCTGGGGAGAGGAATGGCTCGGAGTGCTGGGCGGGCTTCTGATAAAAAAGCCCCTGTATTTCGATAATTATAAGACCGGCGTGATTTACAGAGAATTTGAATCCTTAAACGACATCCGGGAGACTGAAACCGTCCTCAGTGAGATGATGGCGATGGATCGGCTTTTTTCTCTGATGAAAATAACGCCGCTGCCGGTTCCGGGGCGGCTTCTGACTTACAAGAATTTTATGCTGACGCTCTGGGCAAGGCATTGTCTCGCGCTGACTCAAGAATCTTTGCCGCTGAGGTCTGATGAATTTAAGAGATTTTTTGAAGAATTGTGGGAAAGCAGTGAAAAGCCGAAAAAGGTAAAACTGTCTGCAAAAGAATCTTTTCTGAAATGGCTTTCGGATGCAAGTGGCGAAGATATTTATGAAATCACGCAGCAGTCCGGCAGGACATTTGAGAAGCTTTTTCAGGAAATTGAAAGCGAATACGGCGAAGTTTCGACAAGGCACTTGGAAGCAAAATATATTTCGCTTTTTCTGGTTCGGGGTTAGCGGTTCGGGGTCAGAGGCAATGCCTCTCACCCCTCACCCCGAACCCCTCATCTGTTTATCGCCAGCTTTCGCAGCAAAAATATTGCTTCTTCCATGCCTATTCTCTGATCGCCGTTTATATCACAGGCAGACAAATCACCATCTGAGTCAAACTGACCTGTCAGCGATTTTAATGCCGATATGGAAAGTCTCATGTCGGTAATACCTATAATATCAATTGTTTTATTATGCCAGCATTTTCCCAATGTGATCTCTGCGCCTAACACTTTTTCCAGTTTATCTTCCTTATTCTCATCTTTATGGTGTTCAACGTGGAAGAGAATATTTAATTCTTTTGAGTCCTTATAAATATGGAGCAATACTTTTTGTCCTGTTGTTGCAACCCCCGGCGGCGCATTTTCCTCTTCTGCTGACTTCTGCTGTGAATTTTCATTGTAAATATCAGTTGTTATGTTATAAAAATCAGAATCGTTGAGTCCATCCGTATCTTCTGATTTATAGTTTCCCGAAGGAAAAAGATTGCCGTCATGGTCAGTTACAGTAAAAATATAGCCCTCATCAGTTTCATTTGTCAGTTGCACGCCGTTTATCGTCACTGTCCCGCCAATCCTGAAAGGACAGGACGGCGGATGCTCATCTGCCCATGCCATTGAAGAAAAAACAGACATCCATAAGACCATTGCCGGAAAAAAGCATTTTTTAAACATAGCCGGAATCCTCCTGAAAACAGGTTTATCCTCTTTTTCCGGAAAGATATTCCAAGATATAAATTGCTTCTTCCAGACCGATTCTGTTGTCTCCGTTTACATCGGCAATCTCAGCAAGCGGCTTTGAAGCATCTGAAGGAGTAGTTGCAGAGGATTCTGTTAATAATTTTAATACGACTATTGCATCTTGCAGATCAATCCTGTTTATGATAACAGTTTGCGGTTTTACCGGTATAATTCGGCGTTTATCCGATGTCAGGTATCCTGAAATTTCCAGGATTTCTTTTCCATTTGCCCCATTGCAGGCATCTTCCATAAAATCGTATTCAATTGTTATTGTTCCGTCATCAGTTCCATAGTCGTTGCCGATAATCGTTAAACATGGATTATCCGACAGCTCTGCTGTCCAGCTTACTGCGTCCAAACCTGCCTTTATAACTTTAAAGGTCATTGTTCCTTTCGGCTCGGCAACCATCCGGATATGAGGCGTAACGTATAAAACCGGCGAGACTATAATCGGATTTTCTTTAGCGGTTCCTCCTTCTACTGTGGTAAATTCATAAGTATCAGGGGTCGAGCGGAATGATAATTCCAGTCCGTTTTCATATACATGCAATCGTGCAGTTTCATCCGTTTGTTTCCCGTCCGGCTGCGTTACTGCATCGTAAATCGGAATATCTATAACATAGTAATGATGATCATTCAGACCATCGGTGTCTTCCGACTTGTCTCCGTTTGCCGAAATAAAAGGTTTGCCGTCTTCACCGGTTACAACAAAGGTATAGCCAGCATCATTGTCATCATGTATCAGTTGGAGTCCGCCGATGGTTGTTACTGTACCGCCGATTCTGAAAACTCCCGGAGGCGGTGTACCGAGCAAACCCTGACCCTGCGCCCATCCGGTAGTCCCCAAAAGATAAAATGATAAAAAAAACATTGCCGGCACCATTACTGCATTCCCAAATTTTCTGAACATAAACAGCCTCCGTCATTTTTGTTTAATAAAAAAAATCATACCCCTTTGATATTGTGAGGTAATTTATATGCTTTGGTCTTTGGGGTCAATGGGGTGGAGGGAGTAAAATGCAGGCGCAAAGGGAGTAAAAATGCCTATAGCAAGGTAGGAAAATTCAGCAGGACTTTAAAAAGCGGCATACTTTTTGCTTTTGCAATATAACAGATTAATATAAAAATATATTATTTTGAATTGATTGCTGAAGCCGTAATTTTTTACATCTGCAAGGATGGGGTAGCGGGAGTATTTTGACAGGGCAAAGTGTGTAAATCTGCATTAAAAAAAATGAAACGCAAAGACAGCAAGGACTGAAAAGAAAGCGCTTTGTGATTTTACCGAAGTCCCGAAAGCCTGTTTCTGTCTCTCTGCGTCTCTGTGTGAGTTTTTTTATTTCCGGTTAATTGAAGGGGCGGGGGTTTTTGCTGAAACTGTCATTGTTTCGGCAGGCTCAACAACCGTGTTTCGGCAGGCTCAACAGCCTTCTGAGCGAAGAATCTCAGTATAACGGGTTTAATTCGCTTTCAAACATTTATGAAACGGCGGACACGCTGCGATGTAGGGCGGACAAAGCGCAGCGTGTCCGCCTTTTTTTTCCGCA
>JAIFKL010000245.1 GCA_020049595.1 Desulfobacteraceae bacterium | reverse complement strand
ATTGAACATTTATGACTGGAATAGAATTTTGGAAGATGGATCCATTGAACTTTGTCAGGCTGGGTTATAAAACAGCCCTAACAAGGCATTGCAGCGGACTAACGCTGTTATGCTCTCTCAAGTGAGGAAAGTTTCCCCTTTATTCCCATCTGATGTTATTCTCGTTCCCACGCAACATGGGAACGAGATATCTTTAAGGAAATTCGGTGATAATTATGATACAGACAACAGAACATTGTTATATTGTGAAAAATCCTCAGATACTGAGCGGGGAACCGGTTATCAGGGGAACCCGCACTCCTGTAAGGGCAATTATTGAAACATGGAGACTCGGAATATCTCCTGAAAATATTCCTGTACATCTGCCGCATATCACATTGGCACAGGTATTTGACGCACTGAGTTATTACAGCGATTATCAGTCTGAAATCAACAGATACATCGAAAATAACCGTATTCCCGCCGAAAAAATCGATCCTCTGGTGAGGGATGAATGAACCGCCTTTTTATCGGGCTTTATCTCGACGAAGATGAGGACAGCTCGGAAAAAGTGACAGCGAGCAGCTTTTTTATGCGGTCAGCCACCGGAAAACACTGCTGACACACAACAGAGCAGATTTTGAGGCACTTGCGGGTGAATATTCCGAATCAGGAAAAGAACATTACGGAATTATCCTTGCAGTCCGGCATCCTGCCTATGAAATTGTCCGAAGACTTCTGAAAATTATAAACCATATAACGGCGGACGAGATGAAAAATCAGATACGCTATATCTGAAACAATTTCTTTTCCTAATCCTTACATGAAGCGGCGTTAGAGTCTCTCACATAATGAAAGTTTCCCCTTTATTCCGTTCTGCTGTTATTCTCGTTCCCGCATTGCACGGGAACGAGATATTTATGTCGCTTTAAATCAGATTTTCCATCGCCTTGATGAAGCGCACATTTTCCTCATGCGTGCCGACATTCACCCGGATATATTCGGGAAATCCGTAAGAAATCATGGAACGCACGATCACGCCCTGCTTCAGAAAGCCTTCAAAAACCTCTGCGGCGTTTTTCTTCATGTCTATGAGGAAAAAATTCGCCTGCGTGGGAAAATGCCGGACACCAAGCCTGTCCAATTCTTTCTCAAGAAATTCAAGCCCTTCATGCACCGTTTTCAGGGTTTTCCGAAAAAACGCCGTATCATCCAATGCAGCCATCGCCGCAACCTGCGCCAGCGAATTTGCATTGAAAGGCTGGCGGATGCGGTTGAGCAGTTCCGCCAACTGCTTGGGCATCACGCCGTAGCCGATCCGCAGCCCCGCAAGTCCGTAAACTTTGGAAAAAGTCCGCAGCGTTACCACAGGTCGTCCGCCATACAGATAATCCAGCCCGTGAAAGCAGTCCGCATTCCGCACAAACTCGATATATGCCTCATCCGCCACGATCACGACTTCCGGCGGAACACTCTCCAGAAAGTCTTCAAATGCGGCTTTGCTGATAATCGTTCCCGTGGGATTGTTCGGATTGGTCAGAAAAATCATCCGGGTTTTCGGCGTAACCTTGTTTTTCATGCTCTCCAAATCAATGGCGAGCGATTTTAAAGGAACATACACGGGCGTTGCGCTGTCGCAGCGGATCATCATGTCATAGACCAAAAACGCCGGTTGGGGCAGAATCGCTTCATCGCCCGGTTGCAGCAGCACACGAGTCAACATGCCGATGACTTCATCAGAGCCGTTTCCCAGAACGATGTTTTCAGGCGAGACATTGAGTTTTTCAGCCAGCTTTCTGACCAAGTAGTACGCGCTGCCGTCAGGGTAGCGATGCAGATTTCCCAGCGCGCCCCGAATAGCCTCAATCGCTTTGGGCGAAGGACCGAGCGGATTCTCATTGGAAGCAATTTTGATAGAATTGGCAATGCCGTATTCCCGTTCTACTTCTTCAATGGGCTTTCCGGGAATGTAGGGCTTGATAGACAAAATAGCATCTGAAACTGGAATATTCATTTTTTTAATCTTCTATGAGTTACACAGTTGAATTTTTTCGCCCCGCGATCTCGTTCCCACGCTTCTGCGTGGGAATGCAGCCCGGACGCTCCGCGTCCGCTCTCCGGGGTGCGAAAATGCCTGATTTTATAAAATGGTTTCGCAGGAGCTAAAATTTCGCTGCGCTCATTTCAGCACTCCGGAGGGACGTTCCCACGCAGAGCGTGGGAACGAGGTCAAGTGCATAACTGATGCTTCAGTTTTTCTTTTCTGCCGCAAGCTTGCCCCGCTCCAACGCTTTCATCTCAAGGGGAATCAGCTTTTCTTTGCCTGCAAATTCCTCCTTGACAGCCTCTATGAGCAAATCATATTCAACGATTTTACTCCGGGCAACAAATGCGCCGAGCGCCACAATGTTTGCGGCTTTGATTGATCCGAGTTCATTGGCAATCTCCGACACCGCCACCACAAGTTCATCCACATCGCTGCGCCCTGAGCGGATAGGAATCAGAGAACTGTTTATCAGTATCACACCGCCCGGCTTGACGGTGGGAGCGAATTTCTCCAATGAGGGCCGATTCATGGCAACGAGATGACGGGGATTCTTGATAATCGGCGAGCCGATGAGCTTATCGCTGATGACTACCGTACAATATGCGGTTCCGCCCCGCATTTCGGGACCGTAAGACGGAATCCACGCCACTTCAAGCCCCTTATTCAGCGCGGCATGGGCGAGAATCTTCCCGCATAACAGAATCCCCTGTCCGCCGAAACCGGCAAACATGACTTCACTTTGCATTTTTCCTCCTAAAGTTTAACTGTAGCAGACATTATCGGAAATAAGCGATGTCCATTTTATTAAAATCGGTCTCGCAAAGCACGCAAAGTCCGCAAAGAAAAAAAATAACGCTATTTTTTTATTAAAAAAACTTTGATTCCTTTGCGCTCTTTGCGCCCTTTGCGAGAGATTTTTTATAAAGTTTCTCGCAAAGCACGCAAAGGACGCAAAGAAAAAAATAACGCTCTTTTTTTATTAAAAAACTTTAATTCTTTTGCCCTCTTTGCTCCCTTTGCGAGAGATTTTTATAAAGTTTCTCGCAAAGCACGCAAAGGACGCAAAGAAAAATAACGCTATTTTTTTATTAAAAAAACTTTAATTCCTTTGCGCTCTTTGCGCCCTTTGCGAGAAACTCTTTTCATTCCCGATAATGCCTGATGCGTGGTGGGCATTTCATACCCAACCTACACCGGTTCTTTGTATTCGCCCAGCTTGTAATAAGGGAGCAGTTTTTCCTCAGTCCATTTTACCGCATCTATCGGAGACATTCCCCAGTTGGTCGGGCATGTGCTGACAAGCTCCACCATGCTGAAACAACGGTTTTCCATCTGATAGGTAAATGCCTTTTTTATCGCCTTCTTAGCCTTGACAATGTATTTGGGCCGAATCACGGTCTGCCGGGTGATATATCCTGGCGTCTCCAAAGCGGAAAGCAATTCAGCCATTTTTATCGGCATTCCGCAATCTTCCACATTTCGCCCGAAAGGAGACGTTGTGGTTTTCTGCCCCGGCATGGTGGTCGGCGCCATCTGTCCGCCGGTCATGCCGTAAACCGTATTATTTACAAAGATAGTTGTAAATTTCTCGCCCCGGTTCGCGGCGTGAACAATTTCTCCCATGCCGATGCTTGCCAGATCGCCGTCACCCTGATAAGTGAAAACCATCAGATCGGGACGCACCCGCTTGATGCCGGTTGCCATTGCCGGCGCTCTGCCATGCGCGGCTTCCTGAAAGTCAAAGGTAAAATAATTATAAGCCAATACCGCGCATCCCACCGGCGCAATGCCTACCGTCTTTCCGCTGATACCCAGTTCGTCAATGACTTCTGCGATCAGACGGTGAATCACGCCGTGAGTACATCCCGGACAGTAGTGTGTATGGGCTTCGGCAAGGCTTTTCGGTCTTGTAAATGTCTTTCCCATGATAACTCCTTTAAGTGAGAATTGAAGAAGTGAGAATTGAGAAATAATTTCTCACTTCTCACTTCTCATTTCTCAATTTTCCTGACTGCATCCATGACTTCTTCGGGCGTCGGAACGTCGCCCCCGCATTTCCCGTACCATTCAACCGGTCGTCTGCCCTGAACGCAGCGTTCAACGTCTTCCACCATCTGCCCCATGCTCATTTCTATGCTGATGACGGCTTTGCAGCTTTCTTTCCATGCCGCGTCGCGAACCGCTTTTTCAGGAAACGGAAACAGCGTTTGCGGACGGAGCATTCCCACCTCAAGCCCCTGCGCTTTTAAAAGGTCAATGGCAGTTCTGCACACCCGGCTCATGGTCCCGTAGCTCACAATCAGCACCTTGTAGTCCGCATCTGTGTTGTAGCCTTCGTAAAGAATTTCTTCCCGCTTCATCTGATCGTATTTTGACTTCAGTAGCAAATTCTGGTCGTTCAGCACTTTCGGGTCAAGATAGAGCGATTTCACCAAATTGCGTTTATTGCTCTTGCGGTGATCCATGCCGCTGGTTGCCCAGTCGTCCTTGTTGCTCGGCTCGGTTTTCAGATGATCGGGAAATTCTACCGGCTCCATCATCTGACCGATCAGCCCGTCGCCCAGAATCATCACGGGATTACGGTATTTCTCAGCCAGCGGAAAGGCTCTCATCACCATTTCCACAGCTTCCTGAACGCTTGCCGGTGCCATGACGAGCAGATGATAATCGCCGTGGCCCCCGCCTTTTGTTGCCTGAAAATAATCTCCCTGCGAGGGCAGAATGCCGCCGAGTCCGGGTCCGCCGCGAATGATATTCACAAATACTACCGGACACTGCGCGCCCGCGATATAGCTGATGCCTTCGCTCATGAGGCTGATGCCGGGGCTTGATGAGGTAGTAAACACCCGCTCCCCGCACGCGGACGCACCGAAAAGCATGTAGGCAACCGCGACTTCGCTTTCTCCCTGCAAAAACACGCCCCCGACTTCTGGCATACGCCGGGAGAGATATTCCGCGACTTCGGACTGGGGCGTGATCGGATAAGCAAAATAATTGAGACATCCTGCCCGGATGGCAGCTTCTCCGATGGCTTCATTTCCTTTCATCAATACTTTTTTTCCCATTTACGCCTCCTCCGTTGCCGCCGCTTCAACCCGCTGTTCTCCGGGTTCAGCCGTTCCGGTTATGCTGATTGCCACATCAGGACACATGATGCAGCATGTTGTGCAGAAGATACAATCTTCAGGCCGCGCCTGATATGCCGGAAAATATCCTTTTGTATTGACTTTTTCGGATATTTCCAAGACGCTTTTGGGGCATACGGTTACGCATAAACCGCAGCCTTTGCATCTGTCAACATCAATACTATGCTTATATGCCATACAGAATTCCTCTCTGTGGTGGATTTACCGGCAGCGAACTGCCGGATAATATACTGAATTTTATAAAAAACAGACTTTATCGGAAATGAGCGTCGGAATTTCTCGCAAAGGACGCAAAGACCGCAAAGACTATGGAATTTACCGGCTGCGAAGATTCCGGTTTCTTTTTTTCTTTGCTTTTCTTTATGTTTCTTTGCGTCCTTTGCGAGAAGTAAAAGCAAGAGAATTTATTTCCGATTACAATTCTGATAAATAATCATCAATAAAATGAACAATATTCATCGTAGTGACTGCAAGGCGGGCATGAAATGCCCGTCTTACAATCACACGGATAAAAAAACACGAAC
>JAIFKL010000100.1 GCA_020049595.1 Desulfobacteraceae bacterium | reverse complement strand
AGAACGGGTTTCAAACCCGTTTTACTGTGCTGAAATTTGCCGTAGAACGGGTTTCAAACCCGTTTTACTGTGCTGAAATTTGCTGTAGAACGGGTTTCAAACCCGTTTTACTGTGGAGCGTGAGCGACCGACATTTCATAACTATTTGAAAGCGATTTGGTATTACATCATATTTTCGGCTATTGAAACGGTCCGATCTCCGAGAATATTCACATAGCTTCCCATTTCATTGTCATACCAGCCGTAGATCACTGCCTGTGTTACCGGCATCCGGATAATGTGATTTTTCAGCGTGGCGATAATTTCTTTTTCAAGACCCGGCACTTTTTCCAGATCAATGGTCAGTTCCGCAGTGCGGGTATGGGTTTCATGTCCCTCGATGATGGCGGCGGCTCTGGGAAGCCCGATAATATCACAGGAAACATTCTGTTTGTCCGTATAATGCAGGTAGCCCCTGGTATCAATTTTCGACGCATCCCGGTAAATATTGTTGATAATATCCCGCCGGACATAATTTCCTGACACTTCTTCCTGAAAATTCACCACCAGAATAATCAGCGAACCCGTTGTTGTCGGTATTCTTACAGATTCGGCAATAAATCCGATATGTTCCATTTCAGGAATCACCAAGCGCAGCGCCTTTGCCGCGCCGGTGCTGGTCAGGATGATATTGTTCATAACGCTTCTGGTTTTCCGCAAATCATCGGCACCGGCTTTGGGAAGGCGGTCCAATACCTGCTGCGAGGAGGTTGCCGCGTGGACTGTTGCCATAGAAGCGGTCAGAATCCGCCTGTAACCGAAAACATTGATGAGCGGTTTCATAATATGGGCAAGGCATGTGGTGGTGCAGGAAGCGTTGGAGATGATTCGGTGTTTCTTGGGATCATAATCGTTTTCATTGATGCCCATCACGGTCGTTACCCAGTCTTCCTGAACAGCATTTCCCTTCAAATCTTTGCCTTTGTCTTTAATTTTGAACGGTGCGGAAACAATCACTTTATGCGCGCCGGCTTCCAGATGTCCCCGCACCGAACCTTTGGCATGATTTCCGGGAAGGGAAGGATCCAGAAACTGTCCGGTCGCGTCAACCACCAATTTGACACAAAGGTCTTTCCAGCCGATTTCAGCCGGATTTCTGGTATTTCTTAAAAATCTGACAGCAACGCCGTCAATTTCCATTGTTCCGTTTTTTTCATCCAGATCGCTGATCACCGGTTTTGAATGATGGCCGTAAAGGTATCCGTGAAGCGAGCCGTAAGTGGAATCTTTTTCCGTGTAATGGGCGATGTCCTCAAGAGACATGCCGACGCCCCGTCCTATATTTACAATAATTTCATTGAAATATTTTCTTCCGATATGATGCCAGAGCGTAAGTTTGCCGATTCTTCCGAATCCGTTTATTCCAAGTTGTTTCATGTTACGGTTCTCCCCCTTGCTATCAACAGATATATATTTTTATCACGGACGGATACAGATTGCTGATTAATTTTGCCGCAATCCTTCTTACAGAGCGGGCATTTCATACCCGCTTTACTCCACTATCACAATTGTCCGATTGAGTCAAATTTTATTGAGAAGTGAGAAGTGAGAATTTTCAGCCGTAGATCAGCGGGATGATAAATTGCAGCCAAGCACTCATCATAACGGCACCGATAAGATTCAGCAGAAAACCTGAAATCAGCATAATGCGAAAAGATGTTCCCTTCATTTCGCCGAATGCCAAAGCATTGCAGGGTGTGGCAATCGGCGTCATAAACGCGCAGGTCGAAGCTGCCGAAACCGCAATCATCATCGGAAGGGGCGAGAGATTGTGAGCTGTGGAAATAAAATAGGCGATGGGGAAAAACGCTGTGGAAACGACTGTATTGCTTAACATTTCGGTGAGAAAGATAACAGCCAGCGTAATCAGAAGATGAAGGATAACCATCGGAATTTCAGGAGGAATAATCGCTAAAAGAAAATCGGCTGTGATTTTGTCAAGCCGGAAAATCTGAACAATAACAACAATCACCGCAAGCAAAATCAGAAAGAGAATCCCGCGTTTGGGAAGACCGGTAAACAAGTCGCTGAACTGCAACAGCGGCGCGTTTTGCTGTCCCGAAGCACTGAAAAATACAAGAAAAATAAAAAGCAGAAAAAAACATATACAGACCGGCGCTTCCAAAGCTTCAAACGCGGGCACCAATTCTTTTAAAACCGATTCGCCGATCCAAAAGACAAGAAAGTATCCCCATAACATTGTTCCGAATTTCTGTTCCGGGGACAGAGGCTCTGATTTTTCAGCAATTTCAAGCCTGAGCGTCTTTGACTGCATTTCTTTGGGAATTGCCAGCGTGGCGACCAATCCCCACGCTACCGTTGCAAAAACCGCCACTAACGGCAGTCCCCAGACAAACCAGTTGAAAAAATTGATCTGTTCCCGCGCCGGCACTTTGTACAAGTCCAATGCGCCGATGAGCAACAGATTGGCGGGACTGCCGATCAGCGATCCCATGCCGCCGATATTGGCACCGTAGATTGCAGACAGCGTTAAAGCCGTTGACAGCGAATGTTCGGGGACTTCCCGGGCAATATCCGTTTCAACGGCTTTCAGTACCGGCAGAAGAATCAGCACCGTCACGGCATTGGGGATAAAACAGGAAAGGGCTGCCGATGCGATGATGATATAAAGGCATATACGGTTTACTTTGCCCCGGCTTTTTTGCAGACTCCGAATCACAAAGACATCTGTGAGTTTTGTCACCACAAAAAGCCGGTAAATAATATAGCCGTTTGCAAACATCAGGATCAGCGGCAGCCGTTTCCACAGATAAATATAAAAAGCAGTAAGGTTTTCCACGATAATGATTTCATCCGTGAACGGGTTTTTAATTTCTCGCAAAGGGCGCAAAGGTCGCAAAGTAAAGCGAATTTTTAATTCGCTTCAGAAGCGATTTGATCTGTTCTCAGCTTGGGTCGCTCTACTTCTATTTGCGAACTTTGCGGTCTTTGCGAGAACCTCTTATTTCTCGCAAAGGCGGAAAATCAGTAGAGACGCACAGCCGTGCGTCTCTACTTCAGGTTTCAATCTTTATTTCGCAATCGTTATGGGCATTCCCAGCGCGGGCCATATCACCAATATCGCCAAAGCGATAACAGCCATCAGGATAATGCTGGCAATAATGCCGTACATGAAAAATTCTCCGGGCGTGAACTGCTTGGAGTCATAAGCAATGGCATTGGGTGCCGCACCCACCAGCAGCACAAAGGGCATACCTGCGGTAGCCAGCGAAGCAAAGAAAATCACTTCGGCTGACACGCCGAGATAGGGCGCGATTACCAGCGCAACCGGCAGCGAAATGGCAATGGCTGCCACGTTCATGATGAAGTTTGTCATCACCATGACAAAAAATGCAATGCTCATAATGAAAACAAAGCTGTTTGCTTCTTTGAACAGAACCAACCAGTTGACCGCGAGCCATTTTGCCGCTTCGGTTTCCCACAGACAGAAGCCGATGCTCATCGCGCCGGCAAAAAGCAGAATAATATTCCAGGGAATTTCTTCAAGGTCTTCCAATTTCAGAATATTCAGAACAAAAAACAGAATCGTGGAAATGAGGATAATCGCTGTTTTGTCTATCGGATCCAGCGCCTTGACGAATGATTTCAGAGATAAGACCACGATACACAGGAAAATAATAATCGCGGCAAGAACTTCATTCCGGGTGATACCGCCCATCTCGGCGTTGAGCATTCTGGCTCTGTCTCTGAGTCCGGGAATAACATCTTTTTCAGGTTTGAGAAAGATCATGAAAAATCCCCAGAGCAGAAAAACCATCAGCCAGCCCACCGGTGCCATGTAGTAAGTCAGTTCAAAAAAGCTGACGCTTTTTCCAGCGATGTCATTAAGAAAGCCGATAGCCACCGCGCCGCGTGCGGCTCCGAGAAGAGTGATGACGCTTCCCGCACCCGCGATGTATGCCATGCCGATAAAAAGCCCTTTTCCGAATTTGGTCGGCTTGTCGCCCTCTCCGTAAAGACTGTAAATCGCCAGCAAAAGCGGATAAATCGTGGCAGCCACTGCCGTATGCGCCATAATGTGGGTCAGTGCGGCTGTCACGACAAAGCAGCCCAGATAAATCATGCTGGTTTTTTCACCCACAACAATCAGCATCTTGTATGCCAGCCGTTTTGTCAATCCGGTTCTGGTGAAAACCAGACCGATCACCACCGATGCGAAAATAAACAGCACTGAGGGATCCATAAAATCTTTGAAAGCCACTTTTGCCGGACGGATCAGAAACAGCGCCTGAAGCACGCCGATGGCAAGACTGGTGACGCCGATGGGAACAACTTCAAATACCCACCAGGTGCCGGCAAGAAGAAAAACCGCCAATGCTCCCTTGCCTTCTTTGGTCAGAACGAAGTGCTGCCCCATAGGATCCACGGCATCGGGCCAGGGCGGCGAATAATAAACCACAGCAAAAAGCACGACCCCGAGCGTCATGAACAATGCACGTTTCCAGTCAAACGCTGGTTTGGGGGGGGCGTATATCGAATCACTTTCCATGTTTTAAAATTTCCTCCTTAATTGATTTTGACAGCATATTTAAACAGATTACAAAGAGTTACACAGACTTTTAAATCCGTGCAATCAGCGGAATCCGTGTAAATCTGTGATCCTGTTGTTTATTTGCTCTGTTTTCCGTCGTCAACATTGCAGGCGATAATTTCTTGGAAAACCGCTATAAATACGTCTGTAAGCCTCAGTATTCCAACGATTTTTTTCCCGTCGGTCACAATCAGAGACTGATGATGCCCCATGACCAACTGATGGATCGCCTCATCTAAAGAAGTTTCTGCCCCGACATATTCTCCTTCTCCGGGCGCGTACATAAAATCTTTGACACAGATTTTAGACGCTTTTTTACATACGTCCGCAAGGGGTTTGTCCCAGAGATTGAACTGTTCAAGCAGGGTTTTCTGGAATTGGCGGCTGAAACCGAAACGGGCAAGCGATGTCCCCTTTTCCGACATCTGCTCATATTTGGGTTCCAGGGATCTCAGGATATCCAACTGACTGACTTTACCCACAATGTTGTGAATATCCTTGTCATATACAAGAATGGCTCTGTGCTTATAGGGGCTTCTGCTGAAGTCCCGTTGCGCTTTTGCAAGCGCAAGAATCGCATCATAGAGCGTTGCATCTGTCGAAACCGTTGCATATTCCTCAAGGGGAACCATCAGGTCTTTAACTTTGATTTTTTTCATAACAAAACTCCTCCGCTGTCAGGTAACTGATATAATTTCAGTTAAATTTTAATATGTTGCATTCCTTTAAGATACAAAAACTTTACCGCCCCCTTTCTGTTTTTACCCGCCGGATTATTTTCATATCCGCTTATGACGGGCTTTAATATACTTTTTTATTTCTTAAAGCAAGAGCTATGATAAAATTAATTTTCTTTCAGGCAGGAGTTACGCCGACACCAACCTCACCCCCCTGCCCCCCTCTCCGAAGGAGAGGGGGGGTGTCTTCTCCCCTTCCCTTCGGGGAGGGGCCGGGGGTACAGAAAAAAAATCAGATGCAAACAGAATTGTTATTGTAGAACACAATACGATTTGATAATAAACTGGTCTAGACTTTTTGCCGTAAAACGATTTTGTAAATCGTTTTGCCGCAGAAACGGTTTGCGTCTGTTTTCAGCATGGGCGTTTTAC
>JAIFKL010000031.1 GCA_020049595.1 Desulfobacteraceae bacterium | reverse complement strand
GGGATTGGATAAATTTCGGATACAGGCAATCAAAAACATCATGGAAAGCGGGCGGCTTTCAGCGGAACAGTATAGGGCGGCGGACAAGGTTCTGAAAGAAAAAATTGCGATTTACGCTCAAGGCTGCATCAAGCGCGGACGTGAGGATGAGGCGCTGAATTATCTTTGTTTCTGAATCCGGAGTGCTAAAATGAAATTTTAGCACAGCACAGTAAAACGGCCCGGGTTAAAAATAGATAAACCGGTTCTACTGCTGACCCTTTTTATATCTATACTCAACACTGGCATAAATTGCGATTTTGAAGTCTTCCGTAAAACGGTTTTGCAAACCGTTTCTGCGGCAAAACGATTTGCAAAATCGTTTTACAAAAGTGCAATTTATGACGGCGGACAGTATATTTTAACTTGGGTCGGTCGCTTCGCTCCTCGTTTTTATAAGACGACGCACTCCGGAGTTTTTATAAAACGGTTTAAAATAGTTATAAAATTCCATGCAGATGAGGCATTGCATTATTTCCGTCTGTGATTTTTTTCAGCTTCTTTTTCAGGCTTTGCAATCAATGTCGCCGCCGCGCAGTTGGTATGGACATTTACAAGCGTGAGAATCGGATCCGTAACAGGATCAACCGCCAGCAGAAGGACAATTGCCGGCGCAAGCGGAAGTCCCAGCGGATCAAATTCCACTGCCAGCATTGAAAGCGCGACCACACCGGGCGCGCCTGCCGCAGAAACCCCTCCGAGAATCGAGCCGATAAGTATAATCGCAAAACTCTGAACACTCAGCGGCGTCTCATACAACTGGGCAAAGAAAACCGTTGAAAGCGCAAATGTCATCACCGTACCGTAACGGCAGAGCGTGATACCGAGGGGCATGACAAAATTTGCAGTTTCTTTCTTAACCGAAAGCCCTTCATGAATCTCTCTCAGCGCGGTCGGCATTGCCGCAAAACCGCTTCTGGTGCCGAAAGCGATGAAAAGCGTATCTTTGAGCTTCTGAAATGATCTGAAAAACGAAACGCCTGTGGCCATCCAGATAATGACAGCATTGAGGATAATGATGAAAATCGAGCCGATATACAGAAGCGCGACAAATCTTATCATGGCATACAGCACCTCCACGCCTACAAGGGAAATCTGGTCTGCCAGCAGGCAGCACAGCGCAAAAGGAAGCGCATACATCGCGCTGACAATAATCTTTTCAAATGCCTGAAATATGGCATGGCAGTTGTTGAGAAAATGATCGCCGGTGTCTTTCGGGATAAATGAAATCGCAATGCCGAGAATAACTGAAAAAAACAGAATGTTGATATTTTTGCCGTCGCTTAACGCCGAAAAAATATTGGAAGGTATCATCTCATATAAATGCCGCATAATACTTGGCGATGCGGTTTTCTTTTCAAGAGACTCGTTCAGGGAAATTTCCATCTCAGGCGCAAATTCACCTCCTGATTTGGATTCCGATTCTGTTAAAATTTTACCCAGCGCGATTTTCGCCTGCTTGTCCAATTTCGAGCCGGGTTTTCCGATAACACCCAGAACCAATCCCACAGCGCTGGCAATCATCAGTCCGCAGATAAATGTGACCAGCAGCCGGGACAGACAGTCGGCTGTGGTTTTGGAGCGTAACAGATTGCAGAGACTCAGTATAATCGCCGTACTCATGATCGGGATAACGCACATTTGCAGAAAGGAAAGAAAAAAAGCCCCCAGCGGCGCAATCTGTCTCGCGGTTTCCGTGAAAAACAAACCGATGACAACACCGGTTGCCATGCCGACAAGGATTGAGAACGGGTGAAGGAGCCAGTCCGATATCCGGTTTTTAGCGATGGTCATGATCAGTTGTCCTTTTGCACGCTTTTGCTGTATTTTTTCAGAAGCTTATCCGTTGTCCAATCCGGATTCACGGTTTCAAGATAAAGTTCCAGCCATGAAAGCAGATGTGTGCTGTCCCGGGGAACAGCCATTGCAATAGGGTCTTCCGTGTCTTTCAGCACAACGGTCTGAAGGTGCAGGGCAGTTTCCGGTTTTCCGATCACCACTTTTTTGATTTCGATTTCATCGTGAAATGCGGCAATTACCTCCCCTTTCAGCACTGCGGCTATAATATCCGGGTCCCATTCGGGATACTCACGGACAACTGCCCGCGGAAAACGCTGTTTTGCAAAAGCGACATAAGAAGTTCCGGCTTTGACGCCGATTTCAGAGCCGGAATCATTGAGTATTTCCATCAGCGTCAACTGTCGCTCCCGCTGGGCTATTCGGATACGGCTGATCAGAAGTCCCTGTCTGAGAATGATATAAGGTCTTGTAAACCTGACTTTTTTTGCTCTTTCCAATGTCCGGCTCAACAGCGTAATTGCAACATCTGCTTCATGCCTCACGATGCCGTCAACAATGTCGGAAAATGTCTTGTAGTCTCTTTTAAATTCGACTTCAACGCCGAGTTTCGCTGCGATGTCTGTTGCCAGTTCGACATCCAATCCGTAAAAAGTTCCTTTTTCATCGTGCATGTAAAAAGGCGGAATATCATTGACATACATGGCGACAATCAGTTTTCCCCTGTCTGTGATTCTCTGAATGTCCGGCGGATATTCATGCTGAATATCGGTCAGATAGTCCTGAGCCTGAGCCTGAAAAGATAATACCGACAATACCGACAATAAAGCGAGCAGAAATAATTTTCTCTTCATTTTTCAACGCCTTTATTTCCAGTAAAGCGATTTTTAAAATCGCTTTACTAAGGACTGTAGAGCGGGTTTGAAACCCGCTTTACTAAGGACTGTAGAGCGAGTTTAAAACTCGCTTTACGATTTTGCACTACTTATTTCAGGGATTGCATGATGCTGCTGAGTTCTTGGGAACGGTCAATTTCAGCATATTCTTTTTTTTGGAATAACACCCCTGCGATCAGATAGCCTGTATCAGAAAAAAAAGATATGCTTTTATGCTTTAAAATGCAAAGCGTATCCTGAATTTCAGGCTGGCTGCTGTAATATCCGAAAGGCAGCTCGGTTACAAGAAAATTTGAAACGCTGTATCCCTTTTGTTTTGCATATTGAAAAACTGACAGGGGATTCGATATGCTCGGAATCAGCATTATGACACTGCTGAAATTTATTGAAAGCAGCTTTTTTATAATTTCAGCGCCGTCAGCGCCGCCGTAAAGTTCCGGAAGGATCATATCTTCTTTTCTGAAACAGGGCAGATAGGGCGGGTTGCTGATGAGACATTTTTTTTCAAACACGAGCGCATTTTTGAAAAAACAGCTATTTAAGATCATGTAACGATTATCCAATCCGTATTGACAGATATGCCGGTTGGCCGCGGCGCAGGCTTTCGGATTGATCTCATAGCCCTGAATAATGCCCGCAAATCGGGTTCGCAACATTGCGGCAATAACGGCTGTTCCGTCTCCCGAACCGAACTCGATGACAATATCGGGCGAAAAGTGAATCATTAAAAGCAGTTCCAGACAGTAAGAATAAAACTGCGATTCTTCGGGACAATAAAAAACATTATTTTTCTGCTCTGTTTCCTGAGCAGATTTTCCCTGAGCAAAGTTCAAAGATATGCACGTCATTGTGTTTTCCTTTCACTTTTACTTTTCCCAAATCCCTGAATTCAAATTTATCGCCGCATTTTTCAACGATTTCCCTGCTGACCAGCGCTTTTGTCTTTTTCTCTTTGTTTAAAGATTCCAGCCGGGCTGCGATATTGACCGCATCGCCCAGAGCCGTATAATTGAGCCTGTCCGGCGAGCCGATATTTCCCACAAAAGCAATCCCGCAATGCAGGCCGAAACGGGTTTCAAAAACAGGCTTTTTCATTGCTTTCCAGTGCGAATTCGCCTCTTCAAGCGCTTTCAGACACGCGATGACCGCTTCGCAGGCATGTCTGGCATGTTCCGGATCGGATTTCGGCGCGCCCCATATTGCCATCACCGAATCGCCGATAAATTTATCCACCGTACCCTGATGTTCCGATATGATGTCCGACATCAGCTTTAAATACGCTGCCATCGCGCTGACCAGCTCATTTTCATCGCTTTCCTCGGATATGGTGGTGAAATCGGCTATATCTGTAAATAAAATAGTAACTTCCATGCGTCTGCCCCCGAGCGACAGCGGCTGTCCCATCTGCACCAGATTTTTCACAAGGTCCGAGGGAACAAATTTCAGGAAAGACTGAAGCGCGTCGTGCATCAGAACCGTCGCGTGTTTCATCTGATCAATTTCAAGAATACGCGAAGGGATGGTATCGGGACGGACGCTGAAATCGAAATGTCTGATTCTGTCCAATAAAAGCACCGTCTTATTGATCGGTCGCGCAACGCTTTTTGCCACTTTGAAAGACATGATGATCATAATAAATCCGATCACCAGCGATATGGCAAAATTAATATATACGGTACGCACCGAAAATTTTGTAAAATCCATAGCCGGCGCGCCGATATACAGGTCCGCATCCAGACCCGCTTTTTCTGAAAGCGCGATTCGCATGGCAATCAACTGTTCATCCCCGGAGTCTATCCGCAGAAGTTTTTTGTCCGATTTTGAAAATGCGCTGAAAACTTTCAGATCATAAGAGGAAGGATAATGATAATTCTCAAGATTGATTTCAAGTTTTTGTCCTTTTCTCAATATATCTTTGTCAAGCAGAGACGAATGGGCAATCAGTTTCCCGTCTTTTTTGGCGATAAAAGCAAATCCGTTGGGGCTGAATTTAAGATCGTCAAGATACTGAGATAAATCATTGAGCAGAATATCAATACCGATGACGCCGAAAAATTCTCCCTGTTTTCCGCCCGGAATCTTTGCAGAAAGCGTGATGCCGAGAATGTCAGCCATCGCATATTTGTAAACATCTGTCCATACAGGCTGATCCGCGATCATTGCCAATCGGTACCAGGGCCGTTTTCGGGGATCATATTTGAGATCAGCGGGCTTGGAAAGAACCCAATCGGTTCCGTCAAAATAATACACCATGTCTTTGAGATCGTCTTTGGTCGGAATGATATACCATCGGACAAAAGGATGATCGTTTGATTCCGGTATGTTGGCAACCTTCCTGAATTCTTTGTCGCCCCGTTCAAGATCAATAAAGGAACCGCTCGGGAATCCCATATAAACGCCGTAAATCTGAGGCGTTTCATAAGGAATGATACCGAGACTGGAATAAAAATAATGAGTTATCGTTTCAACATCCAGCGGTTTGTTTTTGACCTGATCATAAAAGCCGAACTTGGAGACATAATTAAGAATATGACGGGGAGGAGAAAAAAAATTCTGGACTTTCAGCACAGCCCCGGAACCGGCTTCTTCCAGAGAATATGCGGCAATCTCTGAGAGATGGGAGCGGAAAAGATAAAAATTTACAAGGGTCATTGTTGAAACTGTTATCAGCACCAGACCGCCGAATATAAAGGTAAGTTGAAGGCGCAGGCTGATCCGCCTGACTTTAAGGCTTGAATTTTCCATTTTTCTGCTTTTCCTTCGTTTCAATTCAAAGACATTATATATTGTGTCTGTATAACACGAAAACAAGAGGATAGTCAAGAGTGTCAACATGTTTGATTTACAATATATAATGTTTGATATGGTTTTAACATGCTGAATACAAAAAAGAAAAACAGAAAAATTCGGGCAGATAAAAAATATAGCGGTACAGAAGAGGCGAGACAGTAAAACGGGTTTGAAACCCGTTCTACAGCCAAGTCAGTAAAACGGGTTTGAAACCCGTTCTACAGCCAAGTC
>JAIFKL010000069.1 GCA_020049595.1 Desulfobacteraceae bacterium | reverse complement strand
ATGTTTCACGAATAAAAGAACACGAATTTATTTTAGTGTACCAGCGAGAATTAAAAGAAATTATCACGAAATAACATAATAAAAATTCGTGTTCATTCGTGTTCATTCGTGGCGAAAAAATCCGCTCACTTTGCTTTGATTCTCGGATCAATATAACAGTAGATCAGATCAATGGCAAGGTTTGCCAGCACCACGGAAACGGCAAAGAGCAGAAATACGCCCTGTAGCAGCGGATAATCCCGCTTCATCACCGCATCATAAACTAATCTGCCAGCGCCGGGCCATGAAAACACCGTTTCCGCCTCAATCACGCCCGCAACCGCAAAGCCCAGATTCACGCCGGTAACAGTCACAACCGGCAGCAGCGCGTTCCGCAACGCGTGATTTTTCAAAATATGAAATTCATTCAAACCTTTTGCCCTTGCCGTCACAATATAATCCTGACTCATCACATCCGTCATTGCGTTCCGCGTTAATATCACATATTCGCCGACATACCACAGAATAATGGAAAATGCAGGCAGAATTAAATGCCACAGCACATCTTTCACATAATTGAATCCGGTCAGCCCCGACGCTGGCGTGAACATGCCGCCCATGGGCAGTACAGCGAGATGATAGGCAAAAACAAGCAGCAGAATAATTCCCAGCGCGAAGGTCGGAATTGAATACAGGGTTAAAGAAGCTGTGAGGATAAATGAATCGGTGCGGGTGCCGCGATGCCATCCGGCAAACGCGCCCAGCGCAACGCCGATGATGACAGCGATTGTCAGGGAAACGGAAACTAAGAGGAGGGTTTTCGGTATGCGTTCAGCGATGACCTGTGTTACCGGTCTTCTGTGGGAGAAAGACAATCCCAGATCGCCCCGGGACATGGCTTTGAGATAGGCAACAAACTGACCGTCCAGCGGCTTATCCAGCCCGAATTTTTCCCGCATCGCCTGCATCTGACCCGCGCTGACCCGGGGATCCCTGAACATCATGCGTATGGGATCTCCGGGCGCGATGCGGAAAATCACAAAATTCGTACAGGCAATGGCAAAAATCGTGAGGATTGCCGCAATGAATTTCCGGGTAAAAATCATTTCTCACTTTTTACGCGCTTTGAAATAAGTCCAAGGATTGATCCACGTTGAAACCCCGCCCATCGTTGCTGTAAATCCCTCAAATTTATCAATTCTTACCGGATCAACAATTTCTCTTCGGAACAGCATACCGTAAGGCAAATCCTCAGTGATGATTTTTTGCAACTCGAACAAATATTCGCTGCGTTTTTTCAGGTCTGTCTCGGCAAGCATTTTGTCTAATATCTCATCAAACGCTGGATTGTTATAATATGCGCCGTTCCATCCCTCGCCCCCCGCGTCATAACTGTGACAAAATTCCCATATCCAGTCGGAATTGGGGCCCGGCTCTTCCGTCATCAGCGCCATATCAAATTTGTCTTCTTTGGGCGCGTAAAAAAAGCTGTAGAAGGTGTCAAGGTCTGTCACTTTCATGGAAATAGCGATGCCGATGTTTTTCAGCAGTTCTTTTATCAGGGCAACGGTTTTCACTTTGTCCATCCAGTCGGAAGGAACCATAAATTCAAAAGAAAGCTTCGCGCCGGTCTTGGGATCATTGCGGATACCGTCCTTGTCCGTGTCTTTATATCCGGCCTCGTCCAAAATTTTTGCCGCAAGTTTGGGATTGTAGTCATACTGAGGCAGATTCGGGTTGTGACCGGGCAGTTCGGTATAAATAAAACTGTCTGCGGGCTTTGCATATCCCCGATATATCATTGCTTTAATCTTTTCTTTGTCTATGCCGTGCATGATTGCTTTTCTTAAACTTATATCTCGCAGCGGCGTCTCTTTATGAAGATTGAAGGTAATCCACGCAAGTTCAATGCCCGGGGAAACAATGAGTTTGAAGTTTTTCAGAGAACTGTATTCGTCAACCGCAGGAATCGCACAGCCGTTGTATCCGATCATGTCAATTTCACCGCTTTTCAATGCCATATTCATCGCGTCCTGACTGCCGTAGCATTTAAAAACAATTTCGGACAGATATGCTTTTTCTCCCCAGTAGTCTTTGTTTGCCTCAAACCAGACATACTGCTCGGCTTTGAACTCTTTGAGCTTGAAAGGCCCTGAGCCGACAGCATTCTCATTTTTAAACGAGAGCATATCATCTTTGTGCGGCTCCCAGATATGTTTCGGCAATACGGGAAACCATGAAACCGGCGGATAGAGTCCCCCGTGTTTCTTTTTCAGCGTCAGTGTGAGCGTATAGTCATCAACAGCAGAAACAGATTCGCAGTCCTTGTCGGGAATGAGCCATGAAGGACTTGCTTTGGTCAGATATTCGATTGTAAATGCGGCATCTTTTGCCGTTACGGGCTTGCCGTCATGAAATTTGGCGTCTTTTGTAAGATGAAAAGTCCATGTTTTGTTATCCGTTGTTTCCCATTTGAGCGCAAGGCGGGGCAATGCCTTGTATTCCGGCGCAGGTCCTACAATCCACAACTGGTCGTAGAGCAGGGGCCAGACCATAACGCCCATTTCGGTATATTGCCAAGCTTCGCTGCATATCAGAGATTTCAACGCCATTTCGCTAGTAAAACCCACATTCAGCTTTCCGCCGGAGGCGTCTTCTTCGGCAAAGGCATTCAGCGTGTTGAATTCAAGTGACATATTCAAAAAGAATACCGCAAACAGCAGAAGCACAGTCCCTTGAAAAATGAAAACTAAACATTTTTTTTTAAACATTTTTCCTCCTCCTAATGCAGGGTGTTTCGTCACTCCGTAGTACAGACCTAATCAATTCCCCCTTTGAAGGCAGGGCTGTCAGGTTCTCCCGGCGGGGAAAATCCGGGAAACCCTCTCCCCTCCGGGGAGAGGTCAGGGTGAGGGGCGTTGCGGTTTCCGCCGCTTCCGCCCTCACCCCGGCCCTCTCCCTCAAGGGAGAGGGAGAACTTGACAGCCCTGCCCTCAAGGGGGGAGTTAAAAGTCTGTCATTCCCCCTTTGAAAGGGGCAGGGGGATGTTTCCCTCATTATTTTCATCCGGTCTTATCTTAGAACGGCTTCATCAGCCTGTCCGGCGATTCTCTCTTCCATGAAGTCGCATCTTTTTCCGTTGTTGTGGGATCATCAGTGCAGACCCTGCCCTCGGCAAAACCAGCGTCCGCTTCATCCCGCCAATCGCCGTTGCCGTTTTTGTCCCATTGGGCGCAGGCTTGATTTTCCACGCGATCCACATCCTCCGGCACCAGCGTATGATACCAGATATGCACTTCTCCGCCGTTGCCGGGGATATGCCCTTCCCACATCACCGTGTTTGTCTCAGCGTCAAACCAGTATTCGCCGTAGTCCGCACCGATGCTGCCCTCCACGTAGGTGAGTTCTGACGGGAGCGTGTCCTCCAGATGCACCAGCACCGCATCTGTATTCTTGTCATTGATCCAGAGCATTTCCCAGTAAATAACCTGCAAACCCTCTTCAGTGGCTTTTTTGTATGCGCTCGGCGGATCCACCACAAAAGGATCATTCACAACTACAACTACTGTGGGATCGTCTGTTGTCTCAGTTGCGGGATCATCGCTCGGTTCAACAGGAATCTGCTTTGACGTAATCCATCCCTGATTCGGAATCACCGTGCCTTGGGGCGTGCCTTTCTCCAAGCGGACTTGGAAGGTGACGGTCACGGTTTCTTTCGGTGCAACATCGCCGACCTCGATTTCTACCGAGGTGTCCTGCTCGCCGTTGCCTTTCGTGATCGTTCCCTTGGCTGCCCGGCTAAAAACAGATACCGTGCCGGGAACTAAAGAAATATGCTCCTCCGGTATATCATAAAAGACTACACCACTGACGCTCGTGTTGCCTGTATTGACGATCAGTACCGTATATTCCAGAAGATCGCCCGGATTCACGGAACCGCCGTTAGGATCAGATACGCTTTTGTAAACTTCGAGATACGGAACGCCGTCAACTACAAGCTTTGTGGAATCGCCGCCGTCTGTGGTCAACGGGTCGTCGGTAAAGACTCGGATGTTGCCTTCGCCGCTCACAATGCCCTGACTGGAAATCAGCGCATTCTGCGGTGTTCCCGCATCCACCGTGACTTCAAACTCAATGCTTATGGTCTCTCCCGGCGCAAGATCGCCGATAAAGACATTCAGCATGTCTCCTTCGCTGACCGTACCTTTTGTTGTCGTGAGACTACCGGGAACGAGCCGGGTATAAATCGGCACGCTGTCGGTGTAGGTCAGATTCGTGGCTGCGTCGGGTCCATCGTTTGTCACGGTGATGCTGTACTTGACGGTTTCGCCGGGCTTGAGCGTTTCGCCGTTCACGTCAGACGCAGCTTTGACGGCTTGGATATTTACATTCGGTCCGGCGACTTCTGCTTCTGTGCGTGTGACCGTCCCGATGACCGTAGGATCGTTGATCGTATCGGTTTCAGAAAAATCTGCGGGTTCAGCGGCGAAATTACTCCCGGAGATAACTCCCTGATCTGCAATCCATACGCCTTGGGGCGCATCATAATTCACCTGAACTAAATAGGAAACAATAACGCTTTCTCCGGGCGGAATCGTGCCGATTTCTATGCGAATGCCCGTATCTCCGGCATTCATACCGCTTACAATCGTTCCCTGTGTGGTTGTGACAGCATTTGCCGCGCCCGTGACGAGTGAGACATAACCACCCGGCATATCCGTAAAAATCACGTTTTCCGCAGGACCCGTTCCTGAGTTATAGATAACCGTAGAATACCAAATTACATCTCCGGGTTTGAGTTCTTCGCCGTTTATATCTCTCACAAAAGTTTTGGTGTTTGTCACATCCGGCGCGACCGCACGAATACCGGCATCTGCTTTGACTTGAGGCATATCCGCCGAAAGGCTTATCATGCCGGTTCTGCCGGTCGTCTGGTTTGCATCGCTGTCTGTCTCGTCATTGTCTCCTTTATCCTGCAAGGTAAAGCTGTAACCCGAAGGCAGTTCAAATTCCACGAGATAGTTGCCGGGGATAATCCCCTCAAATTCATAGAAACCGGAATCATCAGCCGCAACAGCAGCAATTATTTCATCTGTGTCCGCATTCCGCAGAATGACCTTTGCGTTGCCGAAGGCAGATTCATCAATGCCCTGAATGCCGTCTCCATCCGCATCGTTCCAGAGACGACCGTTGATGACGGATGTGATCTTCGTATAACCGAAATCCGCATCGGCAATTTCATTTTCTCCCGCAGAAAGCGAGACATTCAGCATCTCGGTTCCGCTGGCACGGAAGCCTTCGGGAATCGTATTACTATCGGCTCTGAGGCGGTAATCGCCTGCTTCTAATCCTGCAATCTGATACTTGCCTTCCGCGTCTGTTGTTGCAAAAGGCTCATCCGCATCTAATCTGCCGTTGTTGTTCTGATCCGCATAAACCCTTACACCGGACAGAGGTTTTTCTCCGGCATCCTGAATGCCGTTGGCATTAGGGTCGTCAAAGACTTTGCCGGAGATACTGCCTTTTGTCTCAGTTGTCTCAGCATAATCGCCGAAATCCGCTATGGCAGCCTGTCCCCCCACTGTAAAATCAGATACGTTGAGATTTACCGTGTTCGATGTAGTGCTGCTAAATCCTTCCGGATCGGTTTCCGTCACGGTATAAACACCCGGTTCGACATTGTTGAAAAAATACGCGCCGTCCGCAGATGTGAAGGCTAATACGCGCCGTCCGCAGATGTGAAGGCTTCTCTCTGATTGCCTTTATTGTCCGTGAGAACTACCCGCACGCCTTCTAAACCCGCTTCGCCCGCATCTCGGATACCGTCTTTGTCGGCATCATCAAAGACTCTGCCCGAAACCGTGCCGGGCAACGGCGCAGGCTCAGTGACCGTCACCGTGACAATTGCGGTGTCATAGCCGCCGTTGCCGTCTGTGATGGTGTATTCAAAGGTATCTGTTCCTACAAAGCCAGGATTCGGCGTATAAGACACCGTGCCGTCGGCGTTGCCCAGGCTAAAAACAGACACCGTGCCGTTTGCCGGTTTCGTGACATTTGTTACCGTCAGCGGATCGTTTTCA